>JAFAPG010000719.1 GCA_019247235.1 Acidobacteriota bacterium | reverse complement strand
GACGCGAACTATGGTTTGAAAGAAATCGGTCGCAGCCCGAGCCCCGCTGGCGGTGACCCGCACTCGACGCTTCGATCGCCCGCCCCGCTCGGGTGTAGGCTCCCCCATCCAGGTTTTGACCAAGCCTTTCTCTTCCAGGCGATCGAGAGTCGTGTACAGAGCTCCAATTGAGCAACTGTAGCCCGTGGCCGTCTCCATCGCCAGACGGATCGAAGCCCCGTAGGCATTGTCGCCGAGGCGCTCCGCTGTCGTGAGAATTAAGTACTCAAATTCTCCAATCATTTAATCTACATTGTGATACATATCGCTCTCCGGGTCAACCGGGTGCCCTTACCCGCTCGCCGGTACTGCTATCGCGGTTTGCCAATTAGGATAGGAATATGACCGCTCAGAGACGGACGCAAGAATGGAATTCATCTCGATATGCCGAGCACGCTCGTTTTGTCTCCGACTTGGGTCAGAGCGTGCTAGAGCTTCTCGAGGTTCGTGCGGGAGAACGTATCCTCGACCTCGGCTGCGGCGATGGCGCTCTTACGGAAAGCATTGTGCTTCGTGGAGCCCAGGTTGTCGGCGTCGATTCTTCGCCCGACATGGTTCAAGCGGCACGGCTACGCGGCATCGATGCTCGCCTAGTCAGCGCCTATCGCCTTCCTTTCGATTGCGAGTTCGATGCGGTATTTTCAAACGCCGCGCTGCATTGGATGAAACGTTCTCCGGATGTGGTTATTCATGGAGTTCGCCGTGCACTTAAGCCAGGAGGGCGCTTCGCGGGAGAAATGGGAGGGCACGGGAATGTGGCGGCAATCACCGTAGCCCTATGCGCGACTCTCGAAGGCTACGGGGTAAAAAATATTGGATCGGTGAGTCCCTGGTATTTTCCTACCTGCGAACAATATCGCGAGCGGCTCGAAAGCGCAGGCTTTGCCGTGTCATGGCTGGAATTGATCCCCCGCCCAACGCTACTTCCCACCGGAATGCGCCCCTGGCTGGAGACTTTCGCAATTCCTTTTATGAAGGCCCTGCCGGTGGACGAGCGATCTCAATTTCTCGACGAAGTCACGAAAAGGCTACACCCTGTGCTCTGCGATTTTCGCGGAGGATGGACCGCGGACTATGTACGCCTGCGATTTCTCGCCCGGCTAGGTGAATGACCGCAGCCTTCCGAAGGAAAGCTCCGGTGCTCTTAGGCTGCGAACCCCGCGGATCAAAGAACTTAGTTCAATCTTTCCGACGAGCTGCGGGTATCAAGGTGGCTAACGGCTTTCGTAGGGGCAGCGTCGTTCTGTTGTTGGGGTGCATACTTGGAGGCGCACTTGGCTTGAATCTGTTTAGCGTAAAAGGTCCCGTCGCGGGAGAAGCTGCCGTCAGCCAAGGCCTGCGCATTATCTTTGAAGGTATCGGGGAGCGGCTCGGTGCCGCTATAGACGACATTCAGAATCTGGTCGTTTTCGACCAGCACAAAATTCATATGCGTCCCGCTGCGGCGGATAGACCCAGGTTGGACATTACCGGCCACGCGCAGGCGCTTTGAATAGGCACCATCTCCCATCGTATGAAGTTCCTTGATCGTCACGTAATAACTCTTGCTCTCCTGCACTCCGGTATAGGCAAGATATCCCAAGGCCAACAAGATAACGGCGATCGCGCTGCCGAACTTCACGAATTTTTGCGTCTGAGAGGACATGCGAAAACCCCAATGAAAATGTACTCGCACGAGAAAATACGGTCAAGCAACGCACCCAAAACCACGAGCCATTGTCCACCATGGGTGTGTCATGGGCGGCAAATAGCCAAGCGTCCCTTTAAAATGGGAATTATGATTCATCCCTGGCACGATGTAACCCCCGGCGGTAAACTTCCACAGGAGTTCAACGCAATTGTCGAAATACCCTTTGGCTCAAGTGTGAAATACGAGCTCGATAAAATTAGTGGACTGATTAAACTCGACCGCGTACTGTATTCAGCTGTCTACTACCCGGCGAATTACGGCTTCATCCCGCAAACCTTAGCCGAAGACGACGATCCCCTGGACGTGCTCGTGCTCTGCCAAGAGACCGTAGTTCCGCTTACGATTATTCATGCTCGTGCCATCGGACTGATGACCATGATCGATGCTGGCAAGCGGGACCATAAGATCATCGCGGTGGCCACTAAGGACCCGGAATTTGACAGCTACCGGGAAGCCGAGGAAATGCCCCAGCACCGGCTCCTAATGCTGCGCCGCTTCTTTCAGGACTACAAACAGCTGGAAGGAAAAGCCGTTGAAGTCGACCAGATTCGTCCGGCGGGTGAGTCATATCCTATCATCAGCGACGCGCTGCATCGCTATAGCGAACAACGGCGAAAAGGTTTCGCCAGTCACGGGTGAGCGCTTAATTCTCGCGGGCTCGAACAGGAGATCAACCCAGCTGCACATCAAAAGTGGTCGTCGACGGCGGCCTGGCTGATATGGCCTAAGGCTTGTGCCTGCAGGACGCGATCCCAAGGACCACCACGCCAGTTGTCACGGATTTGATCATGGCGGATCCAGGGCGGGAGGGTGATGAAAAGCTTTTTGGCGACTGCCAGGGCGTAGGGTTCGTAAAATATTCGCAGCTCGGTCAATTTTTGCTCCGCCTCGGTTGCCTGCTTCAGGTGTAATCCTTTTTTCGCGAGCTGGTGACGCAGTTCCGCAAGATCATTCTTGGACAAACGCTCTAACCCATACGGCTCATAGCGCGCGTCTACAACTTGCGCCAGGTCGACCACCGCATGTCGCGCCATCTTAAATGTGCGCCGGGCCTGTTCTCGGTTGATGCCGTCGATGCCAGCAATGACGAGCGTGGTGGCATCCAGGATGACAGTGAGCGCACCCAGCCAGGATTGATTGCTATGTTGCGAGCGGTAGTAGCTGAGCACGGGATACGAGAGGTGGCTCTCGAGAACTTCCGCCGCCCAGCGCTCCCAATCGCTAAACAAGCGGTCGAGCGTGCCCGGGTCCCCACCCTCCGCAGCTCGGGTTAACAGTTCCGCCGCACTGGGCGGAGAGCCGGCACGCGCATCGAGCAGGGAGATTTCAATCTCGCGTCGAGAGAATGCCGAATAGATAGTTGGCAGGTATCCGATCACTACACCGAGAAACGCAAAGCCCATTCCAGCTTCGACCACGGAAAGGGCGCGCGAAAAAGCGGAATTAGGCGTGATATCGCCATATCCGAGAGTAAAAAATGTCTCCCCGCTTTGGTATAGAAGGATAGGAAATGTAACCGGCACATTTCCAAATGAGAGATGCCTCCCGCCTCCTTGCTGCAGCAACGCGAAGCCGAAAATCAGAGCAAAGGCCCAAAGCCCAAGCAGAGCAATCATGGATAACGGTCCAAAGTAACCAAGAACCGTCTCCCGTCGAGTCTGCGAGGGAATCAAGCTGGCTAATCTGGCAAAAGGTATCCAAGTCAGATGGTAGAACCAACTGGTCAAGCGAATGTGTCGTCGCCGCACGCGCCGCGGCAAGACAACGGTCTCGAAGGCATCGAGCAGGACGATCCAGAGGAGGCTTATTCCTGCGATGATGGTAAAGGCGTGCATGCAAAGAAACGACCGGGGGGCAGAATGCTAACAGATTTTCCGCCTCAAGCTATGGCCCGCCCCCGCCTGCCCTAGAAACCGACTGTCTCATGCCCGCTTGGCAGTCCAGGTTCAGAGGCACCGGCTAGGGCTTCCTGATCACGATTCCCAACTCTTTCATTTGGGCCTCGCTGACTGGCGTGGGAGCATCCACCATTAAGTCCACGGCACGGGCTGTCTTGGGGAAAGGAATAACTTCCCGCAGGCTCTCGGCATTGGCCAAAATCATTACAATGCGATCCAGACCGAGAGCAATCCCACCATGGGGTGGGGTCCCGTACTCCAGCGCTTCCAAAAAAAAGCCAAAGCGGGCCCGGGCTTCCTCCTCGCTCATCCCCAAAGCCTGAAAGATTTTGCGCTGAATGTCCTGGCGATGGATACGAATCGAGCCCGAACCCAATTCCGTGCCGTTTAAGACGACGTCGTAGGCCAGCGCGCGAATTTCTCCGAGCGGAGATCGAGCGTCGTAGACGGAGTTAATGTTGGCCTCGAGCTTTGCCATGTCTTCTTCGTGCAGCGTGGTGAAAGGATGATGAGCCGGATTCCAGCGTTTTGCCTGCGTGTCCCACTCAAACATGGGGAAGTCAGACACCCAGAGAAAGCGAAAGTCTCTGGCCGCATCACCGCTCTTTTGAAAGGCCTTATGTTTAGCGGCGTACTTTTGCGCCAAGTCAAGGCGCAAGAAACCGCACTTTTCACAGAAGTGCTGGATGCTTTGCTCGATGACCGCGGGATTGTCTTGGCGATTGGCGGCGCCGGCCAGGAGCCATAAATCTTCCGCCCCAACCTTAGCAAAGTCCATAATCTTATCCGCCAGAGCGGGGAAATCTTTGGCGAACCGCTTGGGATCGGTCATCAGCTGCACGAACGATGGACCTTCGACATGCTGATAAGCGCCATAGGTACCAATGGTGCGCCGTTCAGTGCCGGAAATTTCGCCCACGCGGGGAATGCGAATCAATTGCAGGGGAAAGTCTCTTCGCATTTTGAACTTGGCTGCTAATTCGTCCAGTTCCCCGGAACTAAGCCCATCCCGAATATCGACCATGGCGGGTAAGCGCATATCCGGCTTGTCATTGCCGTAAAGCCGGATGGCCTGATCGTAGCTCATGCGAGGAAAGGGACTTTGGATCTGATGACCAGCGGCTTTGAATGCCGCGGTAAGAAAACCCTCAACCACTCGCCAGACGGTCTCGACCTGCGGGTACGACATCTCCAGATCAATTTGGGTGAATTCCGCCTGCCGATCGGCACGGAAATCTTCATCGCGAAAGCAGCGCACAATCTGAAAATACTTGTCAAACCCTGAGATCATCAGAATCTGTTTGAACATCTGCGGCGACTGCGGGAGGGCATAGAAGCTCCCCGGCTGCACCCGACTGGGCACCAGATAATCGCGTGCTCCTTCCGGTGTCGAGCGGGTCATGAAAGGAGTCTCAATTTCAAAAAAACCCTGGCCTGACAGGCAATCGCGGATGGCTTTGCTGACCTTGTGCCGCATTTCAATATTGAATTGCATGGCATCGCGGCGCAGATCGATATATCGGTACTTCAGACGCATCTCTTCATTGGGCAAGACGGTCTCGCTGGGAAGAAATGGAGGATGCTTGGATTCGTTTAGAATCCGCAGCTCATCCGCCAGCAACTCCACTTCGCCGGTCGGTATATTGCGATTCACCGTGTCGGGGTCGCGTTCCTTGACCCTGCCAATCACGGCGATCACATACTCATTGCGCAATTGTTCCGCCTTGTCATGCGCACTGGAATTCAGTTCACGATTGAAAACGACCTGGGTAATACCGGTACGGTCGCGTAAATCTATAAAAATGATGCTTCCTAGATCGCGTCGTCGGTTAACCCAACCCATCAGCACGGTCTTGGTGCCGGCATCGGCAGGACGCAGGGCGCCACACATTTGGGTACGTTTCAAATCACCTAAAAAGTCGAGCAATGTTAGCCTTTCTCAGGAAATCGCCCGCGGTCCTCAGCTAGCAGCGTTCAGGAAGATCGTCATAGGGCTTTTCCGTGACTACGCTGAATTGAAGATGCGGTGAGCTG
The DNA here is from genome assembly GCA_019247235.1 of Acidobacteriota bacterium. Lineage (GTDB taxonomy): Bacteria > Acidobacteriota > Terriglobia > Terriglobales > Acidobacteriaceae > Gp1-AA145. The sequence goes on along the minus strand of JAFAPG010000719.1, from coordinate 7,487 downwards.
AAGCAGGAATTATAAACGGCTGGTTGAAACCAGGTCATTTCCCGGGGAGAAATGGGAAAGGTAAAAGCGCGCTAGGCCGCAACATAACTGCTGCGGCCCGCCGTCCATCCAGAAACGCGGCTGTTCCCCGCGCAAACCATCACGCGCGTCGCGGTCAGAGGGTGAACAAGTTTATGCGGCGTGAGCGCCCGCAAGCTTCACTTCTTGGCAGCTTTGCCTTCCATGGCAGTCGTCCAACTGGAGCCATCTTGCGAGAGTTCAAACTTCATCGTGTATGAAGTCGGGGAAAGCACTTTCATCGTGTAGCGGCCCTTCATCGGCGCTCCTCCGAAGTGCTCTTCGCTCAGCCAGGTCCAAATATCGCCGTTAACGGTTCCGGTGGAATCTTCGGATTGCCCCATGCTGTTGAACGCCTTATAGGTGTATACATTCTTTTCAGGATCGTACCCCAGAACTGCCAATTCCGTACCTTTGCCCATCGGCCCGAGGTCCATGACGCTGTGCTCCACCAGGAAGAAGTTACCGTCGAGCCACTCGGCATGGCTGTTCCTGGTCCATTTACTGGGTGCTGTTCCTGGAGGTCCCATGGTCATGGTACCGTCGGCGCTCCAGTCACCGGCAAAAAGCTGCAGTTTTTTTAGTTCCGGCGCCGGACTGGGGGGCCCCATTTGCGCATACACAGCGGTTACAAGAAGGGAGGAAAGCAGAAGCTTCAGAACTGCTCGAAGTCGATCCTTCATTAGCATTTTGTCTCCGCAAATAATCTGTTGGAGGCAAATAATAGGCGAAAATCACAATTGCGTCAATCAGGTCGAGAAAGATCAGAAAATTCAAAATCACGACATGCGCAAATGCCTTGAACGCTCGATCAACCTTGAATCTCTGCTAGAAGTCGATCGCGCGAAACGGATCTCTGCTCACCGGATGCCAGTTTTTTGAGAGCAAACACCCCCGTACTCAGTTCGTTCTCCCCGGCAATTAAGGCGTATCGAGCACCTTGTTTGCTGGCGGTTTCGAGCGATTTTTTCAGGCGAAAGGATTCCTCTCCGACTTCGACAACAAGGTTGTGGCGGCGCAACTCGCGGGCCAGGCGGGCGGCTTCCTTGTTCATTCCTGTGCCAAGCGGAGCAATGTAGACATCGAGCTTAGCTCCGTCGGTTGCTGCTGATTGCCCGAGCGACATCACCAAGCGGTCTTCGCCGATGGCAAAACCAATGCCGGGGGCCTGTGGTCCGCCGAGCGCCTCCGAAAGACCATCATAGCGTCCGCCCCCGAGGATCGCGTTCTGCGCTCCCAATGCCCCGTGGGTGAACTCAAATGCGGTACGTGTGTAGTAGTCGAGCCCGCGAACCAAACGGTCGTTTAGCGTATATGGCACCCCGACCGACGCAAGGATCTCTCGAACTTCATCGAAATGTTTCCGGCAAGGCTCGTCGAGAAACTGGCTGATGCGAGGAAGAGTTTCGATGATCGCTTGATCGGCAGGTACTTTGCAGTCGAATACCCGCAGAGGGTTGGTCTGGGCGCGACGCTGACAGTCAGCGCATAGGTTCGCCGCCACCGGTTGTAAAGCTTGGCGCAAAACCTGGTCATAGCGCGCGCGATCCGCCGGACACCCAATCGAGTTCAGCTCCAGCCGCCACTGTTGAATACCCAGGCGATCGAGCAAGCTGGCCAGAAGCTCGAGCAATTCGGCGTCCCGGGCTGGGGATTCGCTGCCCGACGGCGGAGGTCCAATCACCTCGGCACCGATCTGAAAGAATTGCCGGTAACGTCCTTTTTGCGGACGTTCACGGCGAAATTGTGGTCCGATGTAGTAGAACTTGTTGAGACCGCGTTCCCAAAGCCGATGCTCGATATAAGCGCGCACCACACCGGCGGTGTTCTCCGGCCGCAAGGTGAGCGACTGCCTGCCTGCGGCGACGTTATCGCCGCCACGACTCTGATCCTCCCAGGTATACATCTCTTTGGCAACAATATCGGTGTCCGCACCTACGCCGCGGGCAAAAAGCTCCGTCTTCTCAAATATTGGCGTGCGAATCTCCTGGAAGTTGTAAGTGCGAAAAACCTCCCGGGTAACCGACTCAACCAAGTTCCAACGCTCGGTTTCAGGCGGCAGGAGATCGCGCGTTCCCTTCACGGCTTTAATCGTTTCCACGTCGATGGTAATTTCCTCTCGCGATACTTCTATCAATTAGGCTATCGATGGCGGCTCATTCGTGGGGCGACGGCTGCGGAGTCGGTAATGAACGCGCGCATCCGCCACTCATCCTGAATTGCTGGTTTATAGGATGAGCGCGGCAGATTTGCGATTCAACTCACCACATCTCCGATCAGCGATTTCGTTCCGATAAGTATGCGCTCTTATACTCCAAGTAATTGTTCGCGTAGCGAAGAATGCTCTCCTGATCCTTGGCTTCCAACCGGCGACGAAACCGGCCAGGCGATCCCATCCACAGCGAACCTGGTTCAACTACGGTGTGCTCCGGGATTAGGGTGCCGGCAGCTATGATCGACCCGGAGCCAATATGTGCACCGTTCAGAATCACCGCGCCCATGCCTATCAAACAGCGATCCTCGATCGTGCATCCATGCAAAGTGACCGAGTGGCCGACCGTCACCTGAGAGCCAACGAGCACGGCATATTGTTCTTTCATTCCATGGAGCACGCTGCAATCTTGCATGTTTGAACATGCGCCTACCCGAACCGCGTGCACGTCGCCGCGCAACACGGCATTCATCCAAACGCTGGCGTCCTCCCCGAGCACGACATTCCCAATTACTTGCGCGGAATCGTCTACATAACAGGAGGCAGGAATCGACGGCGAAATGCCTTTGTAAGAACGGATCACGTGAACGAATCGGGAACCCTAGCCTGGTCGGCATGGGCCACCATGGCGATGCTCGAATTTGCCGCAACTAGTCCGCGAATCGCGGCAAGTTACGTTTGAACACTACCACACTTTTGCCGCACCGCCGCAAGGCGGATTCGCTGGAGGCAACTCCCACGGTGGTCAGGGGATGACCTATAAACACCTTATTATCAAGCATCTAGAGACAGCTCCGTGCCAGCCTCAGGCCAGCCTTCGATCTCGCCTGGCGTTCATGACTGCTCGCTTCAACGGGTGCAGCCACGACGTAATCGCACGGCATAAATTCCACATTAACCCTTGACTTTGAACGCCTATCTTGCAATAACTGACGAGTCCAAACAGGGCCGATCTGGGGTGCAGTTTCGTTGGCAGGAGTAAGACTCCAGGAAGGCGAGTCGCTAGAAAATGCTCTGCGTCGCTTTAAACGAAAGGTACAGGAGGAGGACATCGTCAACGAAGTCAAGCGTCACTCCTTTTATTTGAAGCCTGGGGAGAAACGGCGGGTCAAAGAAGCGCTTGCACGGAAGCGCAGTCGCAAGAAAGCATGGAAAGAACAAGAGTGAGAACTCTGGGGCTATAGCCAGAAATCGTGCCCCCTTTTACAGGCGTTGCCCCCGCGTATTCCTTCACTAAGCTTTCTAAACTTTCTCAGTTGTATCCCGCACCTCCCGTGCGGGCGGGCCGAATCCGGTTAGAAGTACACTTCACTGAAGGAGCGAGAAGCGCTCGCCGAGCAGTTGATTTTTGCGGGTGTCGGGTCCCTAAGGAGCTCGCGATGGAATTCCAGGACAGGATTTTGAAATGCGTCGACTGCGGTACAGAGTTCGTCTTCACCGCCGGGGAACAGCTGTTCTTTCATGACAAGCAGTTCCGCAATGAGCCCAAACGTTGCAAGACCTGCAAAGCAAAAAGGGTTTCGGTTCTAGGAGCACCCCCGCCGCGCCCGGTTCACACTCGAGTGGAAACACATGCTATCTGCTCGCAGTGCGGAAAAGAGACCACCGTCCCTTTTCGCCCTACGCAGGGGCGCCCGGTGTTTTGTCGCGAGTGTTTTCGAGAAAAACGGCAGGTGGCAAGCGCTTAGGTGGGTAGAATGGGGACGCGAGTGGCTAGCTTGCCTTGCGCTCTTTGTCTGATCCTGTATCGGCTCCTACTAACCGAGCTCGATCGAGCGACTGCTTTTCATCCTGTTGTCGCACCAGTAACGCCTCGATTTGGCGCAACAAATCCTGTGTCCCGATCGGCTTCACTAGCAGCGACTGCGCGCCGTTGCGTTTCCAATCCATGTTGCGGGGAGGGTAGGCCGTTAGCAATGCGGTAGCGGGTCGATAGGATTGCTGGCGAGCGGCGCGGATCACGTGGAACCCCGCATCATCTGTTTCCATGCGTGAGTCCGTGATCACCATGTCATAGGTGCCAGAACCCAACTTCTGTACCGCTTCTGCCGCCGATCCCGCGGTCTGCACCTCGAAGTGATTCAATTCAAGCACTGCCTTCAAGGTTAGCAGCACGGTGACGTCGTCATCTACCAGGAGGATCCTGCGTTTCATGGCTACCTCATACATACTGCGGAGTGCGGCAGTTCCCCATCCGGAGATGTATATACGCTAGTATAGATCGGTGTCCAGTTTTTACGTAGAAAATTTCGGATGTCGTGCTACTCAGGCCGACGGCGCTGCCATTGAGCAGCAGTTTCGCCAGCTAGGTTTTGATTGCGCCGAGCGGCCAAGTCAAGCCGATTGGGTAGTCCTGAATACCTGCGCCGTCACCGCCGCCGCCGAACAGGACGCGCGGGCCGCCATCCGGCGCGTTCGTCGCAGCAACCAGTCTTGCAAAATCGTTATCACCGGCTGTTACGCTCAACGGGCACCGCAGGAAATTGCCGCGCTCGGTGGCATCTCGCACATCGTGGGTAATTCCCACAAGCATCATTTGGCCGAAATCGTCAATCGCTCGTGCCCACCGAACGACCGTTCTAAGCAAGACTTTTTTTACCCTCTAACCGATTTGCTAAATCCCAGGGAAACCGGATCGCATTCGAACACGGCGGAAATCTTCGTTTCCAATATCTTCGCCCATACCGAACTGCTTGCGGCACCGGTGTTTGATTCGGTCCAGCAGCGTGTGCGTCCGAATCTTAAGGTCCAGGACGGCTGTGACAATCGCTGTTCCTTTTGCATCATCCCCTCCGTACGAGGTCGCAGTCGATCCCTGCGCCTCGAAGAAGTCTTGCGGCAGGTAAAGGAGCTAGTGGCTTCCGGCTATCGAGAGGTCGTAATCTCCGGCATTAATCTCGGGCGATGGGGCCGCGACCTGCGGGGGAAGGATGAAGAAAGCCATTCCCTGGTTTCTCTGCCCGAGAAACGACCCCGCGCGAAATTTGAGGATCTGATCCGTTCAATTCTCGAACAGACGTCCGTCGAGAAGCTGCGCATCTCCTCGGTTGAACCCATGGATTGGAGCGACTTGCTAATCCATCTCATGGCCGAATCAACGCGCATCGCCAAACATGCGCACGTTCCCATGCAGTCGGCCAGCGATGTCATTCTCCGTCGTATGCGCCGCCGATATCGACCTTGGCATTACCGAGAGAAGATTGAACGAATTCGCGCTGCTATTCCCCAAGCGGCGATCGGGGCCGACGTCATGGTAGGGTTTCCGGGAGAAACCGACGCCCAGTTTGACGAGACCTACCGCATGATTGAAACCTTACCATTGACCTATCTCCACGTTTTCACGTTCTCAGCGCGTCCGGGCACAGCCGCGGCCAACATGCCTTGCCCCACCCCAACGAATGTCGCCCGGGAGCGGAGTCGTATTCTGCGTGAGCTCGGAAGCCAGAAAAAGCTTCAGTTCATGCGCAGTTTTATCGGCGGCAAATTGCAGGCGATCACCCTGGCTCCAGCGGTTGAGGAAGCAGTCGAACCATCGACCGAGGCCTTAAGTGATAATTACCTGAGCGTCCGAGTGAAAGGCCGTTACCAATCGAACCATTGGATGACAATTCAAGTCGATGGAGTCGAAGGCGGGCGACTGGTCGCAACAGCGTGCGCCGGATAAACGTTCCTGATGGCCCGCGAAATGATATCCGCCCGAAGATGAGAATAGATCGCACCAAGTTTGCTAGCGCGAAAATTTTGTTTTGAGCGCGCCTCGAGCAGTCCCATCGAGATGAAGAATGAGCCTTCACCAAAACATGCCGCACCTTGAGTTATGGCGCAAGACCGAGATACCATTCTCGGCGATCGCTGCCCGCTCCCTTTTCCTGTTCCTCTCTCTTACCGCACTGCTGGCTGCCCAATCGGTGTCAACGCCGCCCACCTCGAAAACGCTGCCCGCCTATCTCGAGCCCTTGCCTCAGGACACCGGGTCCTCGGGCCTAAAGCAAGCCTTGCGACGGCTGGCAAATTGCGGGCGCCTCCTGATGGTCACCGCTCATCCCGATGATGAAGACGGCGGTCTGCTAACCCTCGAAGCTCGAGGCAAAGGGGTCGAGACGATGTTGCTCACGCTGACGCGCGGCGAGGGTGGACAAAATAAAACGGGCGACACATTTTCCGACGAGCTGGGGGTCTTACGCACACTGGAGCTGCTGGCTGCTGACCGGTACTACGGAGTGGAACAGCGTTTTACGCGCGTCGCCGACTTCGGCTATTCGAAAACTGCCGACGAAACCTTTGAGAAATGGGGTGGTCACGATGTGCCTCTTCGGGATATAGTGCGAGTGATTCGCCAGTTTCGTCCGGACGTCGTGATCGCACGTTTTTCTGGCACCGAGGCCGATGGGCACGGACACCATCAGGCTTCGGCCATGCTCACGAAAGAAGCTTTCCGCGCCGCCGCCGATCCGCACCGCTTTGCCGAGCAGATCAAAGCAGGCCTGCAGCCCTGGCAGCCGAAGAAGCTCTACATAGGCAATGTCTGTGGCTTTGGCGCAGCCGTTTGTCCGGACCAAAACTGGACGGTAAAGCTGAACACCGCCGAAGATGACCCGGTGCTGGGTGTGTCCTATGTTCAATTTGCAATTGAAGGTTTGCGGCACCAGCAATCGCAGGGATTAGCTGACTTGCGAATTCCCGCGGGTCCACGCTCCGCCTTTTATCGTTTGGCCGATTCGGCGCTGCCCAAGACTACAGACGCGAATGGTCACGAGAAAGATCTATTCGATGGCATCGACACCAGCTTGCCAGGCCTGGCCGCGACCTTCGGTCATGAAACCTCGCTTCCCTGGCTAAAACCTGAATTGGAGAAGGTCGCGCGAGAGCTCCATGAGTCGATCACTGATCTCTTGAGCACGGTTCGCGATCTCCAGTCAATCGCCGATCGCGTGCAACATAGCAGTCTGCCGGCAGAAGAGAAAGCCCCGTTGCTCGAAGGGCTTGAGCAAAAAACCTTAGAAGCACAAACCGCGCTGGATCTGGCGCTCAACGCCACCCTGGAAGTGATCGCTGCCCCATCCGAAGGTCCGGGAGGAGCCTCGGAACCGGAAGCCCTCAGCTCGGTTTCACCCGGCCAGAGATTTCAAGTGATTGCCAAACTACGCAATGGCTCTAAGTATTGGCTGAAGATCGGGCATGCTTCGCTCAATCACGCTGATTGGGTGCGGCGAACTCA
>JAFAPG010000330.1 GCA_019247235.1 Acidobacteriota bacterium | reverse complement strand
GTTGAGCTATCTGCTATTGCGCTTCCGAGTGGGTGCTTTTCGTGTCGCCCTTCCTGGCCTTCTGCTCTGGGTTGGGATGGCCGTGGGTTTGTGGTACGCGATCTTGGTCGCCTAGAAAATATGGTTGTCAACATCAGCACCTCGGCGCTGAAGCAGGCGAAATGGTATGAGTTTTTGATTCGCTTCGCCTTGGGCGGGCTGGTTACTGCGGGAGCGGGGGCGCTCGCCAAGAAGTTCGGCCCCAGCTTCGGCGGTTTATTTTTAGCTTTTCCCGCCCTCTTGGTCGCGAGTGCAACTCTGGTCGAACAACACGAAAAGCAACGTAAGGAGCAAAAAGGCCTAGGAGGCGTTTACCGCGGCCGCCATGCTGCTGGCGCAGACGGCGCCGGGGCCGCCATGGGCAGCTTGGGTCTGATGACCTTCGCCTGGTGGGCCTGGAAGTTCTTACCGCGCTACAACCTTTGGTTCGCCATACTGTCCGCCACTTTCATCTGGTCCTTGGTGTCATTCTCCGTTTGGTGGCTTTGGAAACGAAATATCCCGCATCGCCTGTGGAAGACGTTCGCACCGCCTACTCGCAAATAATATTGGTTCGAAGTCGACCCAGGGCACTCTTGCTGGGAACACCGTGAGATCGTTTCTTTTTTTCATTCTTGCACTCGTCGTCTTAGTTGTCATTGCCGGTGTGTTTGGCATCACCTCGAGCCGGCCCTGCGCTCAGGCGGGAACCGCACCACGGAATGGTTCAGGGAACCCGAGTCCTTTAGCTCGGCATTATGAGGAAGGGGAACGACTGCGCTATCACATGAAGGCCAGCAACCAAGGCCGTAGTGGAACCATCCGCTACGAAGCAGATGCCAGTGGCCTGACCCGCAAGGACGCGGCCGGACACTACCTTGAGGAGTTTCGCTGGTCGGACTTGAGTTTCAATGGGCAAACGGTAGCTCTGCCCTCCGAAGCTTCAGGGTTTCGCCAGCTGCTCTCGCTTGATCCCTCTATCCGACCATCTCCGCCGGATTTCAGCCACGTAAATCCCATGTTGATTGCTCCCAGCGCCGACCTGCTTTCCTTCTACGCCGACCTGTGGCTTGCCATTCAACAACCAACGCTGGCCAGAAGCGGAGATCATGTCTATGTCAAACACGGCAGGCCGGCCTCCTGGGCCGACGGAATGCGCACTCTGGTGGGTGAAGATTCGATTGATTTCGACCTCACGTTGGTGGAATTGAATCGGGAGAAGAAAACCGCCAAAGTGCTGGTCCGGCATGTGGTACCCGAACGACCAGCAATTCATGTACCTACGGGTTGGATGGAAGCTCCCGTGGGAGTTTCACGTAACAACTGGGTCGAGGTGAGCAAAACCGAGAAGGGGAAATATCTTGCGGAAATCGGCCAGGAAGCCTTTTCCGTCGAGATGATCACCAGCCTTGGCCATGGCGAGATTGTTTCCGCCACCATGGACAATCCAGTTCTAGTCTTAGCGCGCGAATGTCGGGATCAAGCCTTGACCGAGTCTAGCTCACCTGAGCATTATCAGATCCGCCGACAAATCGAGCTTGCCTCGCTACCTTGAGAGAGCGATCAGCGCTCAATCGCCATGGCTACCGCGTTCCCCCCGCCTAAACAAAGAGCGGCCACTCCTCGCTTAACATCGCGGCGAATCATTTCATAGATCAGGGTGACCAAAATACGCGCGCCGCTTGCGCCGATGGGATGACCGATGGCTACGGCGCCTCCGTTGACGTTCACTCGCTCAGGATTGAGGCTAAGCTCCCGCATGACGGCCAAAGCTTGCACAGAAAAGGCCTCATTCAGTTCGTACAAATCCACCCGTTCGTTGGTCCAGCCGGTTTTCTGCCAAATTTTGCGCACGGCTTCGACCGGCGCCATCATTACCCACTTTGGCTCTACCCCGCTGGTAGCTTGGGCGACGATGCGCGCCAGAGGTTGTGCTCCGCATTGCTTCGCCGTTTGCCCACTGGTGACAACCAGGGCGGCGGCGCCGTCGTTTACTCCAGGAGCATTGCCGGCAGTAACGGTACCATCTTTTTTGAAAACCGGCTTCAATGACCTAAGAACCTCGAGGCTGGTGTCTTCGCGAGGACTTTCATCCTTCTCGATGACAATGGAGGCGGCGTTTTTTTTGCTTGCAATCTCGACCGGTACGATCTGCGATTTGAGACGGCATTCCTTGCTAGCGACAACCGCCTTCTGATGAGAGTGGAGCGCGAACTCATCTTGCTGCTCTCGAGTAATGGCATATCTTTCCGCCACGTTCTCGGCAGTTATTCCCATATGGTAGTTGTTGTAGACATCCCACAGGCCATCATGAATGACCGCGTCGACAATCTGGGCATCGCCCAGTCGGTAGCCCTTGCGCGCCTGCGGAAGCAGATAAGGAGCGTTGCTCATCGATTCCATGCCGCCGGCCACAACCACAGTGCTATTCGCCGTCTGGATGCCTTGGGCGGCCAGCCCTACGGCTTTTAACCCTGAGCCGCACACTTTGTTGATGGTGAGAGCGCCCACTGCCGGCGAGAGACCGCCGTAAAGAGCGGCCTGCCGTGCCGGATTCTGTCCCAGCCCAGCCGAGACCACATTGCCCATAATGCACTCGTCCACCAGGTGGGGTTCAATTCCCGCGCGCCGCACCGCTTCGCGAACTACGATTGCGCCCAGCTGATTTGCGTTCAACTCCGACAGACCTCCCTGAAATTTTCCCACCGGGGTGCGGCAGGCAGAGATGATTACGACTTCCTCCATGAGCGACATGGGAAACCTCCTCGAAACTCTCTCGGTAATTATAGATTCGAGCGGTTCGATCAGAATCACGGACAGCGTCTTCCCCCCGCTCACGCGACACGATCTCTGCCACCTGGATGGTACACAATATGTGAATCGAGAAAACAAGAATGCTCGATGCGCGCATTGAGAGCTCAGTCTGTCTCGGTCAGATCGCAAAATCGTCGCCTGCACATGGCAAAATTTCCTCGGGATTGGTCTGACGTGACCTTGGTACCGGCGCATGGCTCCACTCGGCACATCATTTTTTGCTTGACTTCGCTTTTTAATGACTCTATACATTCAATCAGTTGCAACAGACGATCGTTGCATGATCCATGAATAATGGAAGGGAGAATAGTTAACCATGGCACCGAAGAAGAAAGCGAAGAAGGCCAGCAAGAAGAAACACTAATTGGCCGATCGCAGAAGTAAAGCAAAGGGGACGCATTGAGCGTCCCCTAAGTTTTTTCTGCCATTTCATTTCTGCGCGGGAAAGCGCCGTTCCTCAAGTTTAGAAAATCCTGAATCCCGGCTAGGCCGGCGCCATCGAAACCTGCATGGCACCCGCCGGCCCGCTTAAAATCGGCATTACCTGCTATCCCACCTATGGGGGCAGTGGCGTGGTCGCCACCGAGCTCGGTCTGGAGCTGGCCCAACGCGGGCACCAGATTCACTTCATCTCTTATGCCCAGCCCATTCGCTTGAATCGTAGCGTGGCAAACATTCACTATCACGAAGTCGAGGTCTCCCGCTATCCTCTGTTTGACTATCCGCCCTATGACTTGGCTCTGGCCACGCGCATGGCAGAGGTTTCCGAGCTCTACGAACTGGACCTTTTGCACGTGCACTATGCCATCCCTCACTCGGTGAGCGCCTTGCTGGCCCGGCAAATGCTTGCCTGGGGAGCGAGTCATCGCAAGCTACCGTTTGTCACCACCTTGCACGGAACCGACATCACCTTGGTCGGGCAGGATCGCTCCTACCTCCCGGTGACCCGCTTCTCCATCGAGCAAAGCGACGGTGTAACCGCGATCTCTCATTATCTTCGCGAGCGAACTCTACGCGAGTTTTCGATCCCTAATCACATTCAAGTGATCCATAACTTCGTGAACTGTGAGCTCTATTGTCGAGACCGGGACCGAGGACAATCCCGCAACGAGTACGCTCCCCACGGGGAGCGTCTTTTGGTGCACGTTTCGAACTTCCGCCCAGTCAAACGGGTCACCGATGTCATTGAGATCTTCGATCGCGTACGCAAGCAGATTCCCGCGCGCCTGCTTTTAATGGGCGACGGGCCGGAGCGTTCGCCCGCTGAGTGGTTGGCGGTGCAAAAAGGTATTCGCAACGACGTGATCTTTCTTGGCAAACAGGAGCAGATTGCCGAGAAGCTGGCTATTGCCGACGCTTTGCTCTTGCCAAGTCAGCTGGAGTCCTTTGGATTGGCCGCGCTCGAGGCTATGGCTTGCGAGGTGGTTCCCATCGCCACCCGTGTCGGCGGAATTCCCGAAGTGATCGAGCACGGAGACACGGGATGGCTAGCTGAGGTGGGCGACGTCGACAGCATGGCCGCCTATGCCATTCAGATTCTGAATGATGAAGCTGCTTTACGCGCGATGGGCAAGCGCTGCCGCGCTCAAGCCCGAGAACGCTTTTCCGCCAAACGAATCATTCCGCAATATGAAGATTTTTACCGGCAGGTGCTGGAGCGCTCTTCGTAACGATTGTCGAAAGACTGGTGTCATCGCCGGGCAGCACCGGCAAACGCAAGCGGATCAGGGTACCGCTCCCGTTGCGGCTGTCAATCGTCATACGGGCGCTCTCTCCATATAAGACTTTCAGCCTTTCGGCGACATTGGCCATCCCAATTCCGCCTTTTCCGAAA
>JAFAPG010000227.1 GCA_019247235.1 Acidobacteriota bacterium | reverse complement strand
CCGATCACGCCGTCATAGGGTCCGGTCATGCCAACATCGGTAATGTAAGCGGTGCCTCCGGGAAGCACTCGCTCGTCGGCAGTAGGAATGTGGGTGTGAGTCCCAATTACGGCCGTGACCCGGCCATCCAGATACCAGCCGAGCGCTACCTTTTCTGAAGTGGCCTCGGCATGCAGGTCAACTACGACGGTCTTGGCCTCTAACTGCATGAGGATCGAATCGGCTTTGCGGAAGGGATCATCATTCGCAGCCATGAAGATGCGTCCCTGGAGATTGATAACCGCATAGGGCAGGTCATTTTTTCGCCCTTGGTAGAACCCCCACCCTGGAAGGTCGCTGGCGTAGTTAGCCGGCCGCAGTACCCGCCGGGCCGGGCTATGGGGATCACCGTTGGCGGAAACAAAATAGTCTACAATCTCGCGCTTGTCCCATACATGATTTCCCGTGGTCAAAACATCAATTCCCAGATCCAATAGATCTTCCGCCAACGCAGGGGTGATACCAAAGCCGGCGGCGGCGTTCTCGCCGTTGGCTAGGACCAGATCGACCCGCTGTTCGCTCACCAACGACGTGAGCCGGTCACGAACTATGGTCCGCCCTGGTCGGCCAAAAATGTCGCCGATAAAAAGAATGCGCACCTTGGCTCCGATGGTAACACGCGAGAACACGCTCGCTTTTCGCGCCCGTAAGGTTCACCATGAGCGAGCCCTGTCGAGCTCGGCGGTCTTGAGGAAATCGTAGTTCCCGGAGGGATTTAACTGGAGCTGGCGCACACGTTGTGAATACACGGCGACGTTGTCGAAATACCAAAGATTGATATAGGGAAGATCTTCGGCCAAGATTCGCTGGATCTCGGCATAGTCCTGCTTGCGCGCGCTTTGGTCAAGTTCTCCCCGTGCCTTATCGATCAGAAAATCAACGCGCGGGTTGCTGTAGTATTGGCGGTTGGCGCCGTTAGGGATGATTTTGGACGAGTGGAAGGCATACTCAAAAATCTCCGGATCTTCGTTGCCACCCACCCAGCGCAGAGAATACATTTGGAACTCTCCGTGGGTGATGTCGGATAAAAAGGTGGCGAACTCGAAGCTACGGAGGTCGAGCGCGATGCCAACCTCGCGGAGTTGCTGCTGAAAAACAGCGGCAACCGACCGAGAAGTTTCTTCGGTCGAGGTTTTCATCTGCAGATGAAGGCGCACTCCATGCTTGGGAAGATAGCCGGCAGCGTCCAGTAACTGCTGGGCTCTGGCTGGATCATGAGGATACTGGGGAACATCACCATCGTAGGCCCAGCTTTCAGGAGGCAATACGCTCGCTGCCGGACGAGCGAATCCCCGCCAAATGTACTCAATCAAAGGAGCGCGATCGAGGGCGTAGGCGACCGCCTGACGTACGCGGCGGTCCTTCAAGATAGGATCGCGCAAGTTAAACCCAATGTACTGCACGCGAGTGCCCGGACCCTTCAGAAGGCGCAATCTGGCTTCGCGTTTAAGGGTTAGAACGGTATCGCGCAGCAGTTCGAGCCCCAGGTCCGCACTGCCTTTGCGCAATTCGAGCGCTCGTGTGGTGATGTCGGGGACCACCATAAAGCGTACGCGCGCCAGCTTAGCTTTCTCGCCCCAATATTGATTATTTCGTTGAATCTCCACGTCGCGATCTTGCTCTGCCCGGAGGAAGCAGAAGGGACCCGAGCCCATGGGATGGCTGCTGATCTCGCCCAAACTCCCGTAGGGCACAATCCCCATGCCCTCGCCACCGGCCAAATTCCACAGTAGACCCGCCCAAGGCTCCTTAAGATGGAATATCACGATTTGCTCATCGGGCGCGTCGATGCGCTCGATGAGCCGATAAGAACCAGATTTTGAACTGCGAATCTTTCCTTGCAATATTGACTCAAAGCTCCACTTCACATCGCGCGAGGTCAGCGGCCGTCCGTCGCAGAACTTAACACCGGGGTGGAGATGAAAGACGTAAGTCTTGGCGTTGGGAGTCTCCCAGCGTACCGCCAACGCCGGCTTCACATTGAGGTGTTGGTCGCGGGCGAGGAGGTTGTCAAATAAGAGCCCGTCAATATCTTCCGATTGTGCATCCAGTCCCACGCGTGGATCGAGATTGGTGGGACTGAATTCGATCATCATCACCAGGGTATCCGGGTCAGGTCGATGAGAGCAGGAGAGCGGGAGTAGGCAAAGCGCAAGAGCGATCAGGGATTTTGCCACCCACCTGCCAGTCGAGTTCGATCTTGAAGCCAGGTTCACTCGAGCTCCGAGGCCAGACGCGCGATCGCGCAAACCGTGTTCCAGTTGCGCATTGTGCCGCGGCGCAAGAAACTGCGTTCCCCGGGGCTTTTCGCCAGACTACTCTGAGAAATACCTTGAGGAAGGTAGCAGAAGACGTCTTTACCGAGCAGTCGAGCGTCATCGGGTGGATGGATGAGATTCCGAAGCTCCTGGTTCGCGGCTCGAGTCACCGC
>JAFAPG010000750.1 GCA_019247235.1 Acidobacteriota bacterium | reverse complement strand
TGCGGCAGTTCATGATGAAGGACTCCTACTCCTTCGATCTCGACCCTGCGGGCTTAGATGTCTCTTATCAAAAGCATCGAACCACCTACTGCCGCATCTTCGAGCGTTGCGGCTTGAAATACCTGGTCATCGAGGCCCACTCGGGCGCGATGGGGGGATCGCAATCGGAAGAGTTCATGGTCTACACGCCCGCGGGAGAGGACTACGTGGTGAACTGCAGAAATTGCCACTACGCAGCCAATCTCGAGAAAGCCAGCTCGAAAATCGATCCCGTGGCTGATCTTGTCGCCGAAGGCGACGGCCAACCGTTGGCGGTCCACACCCCCGGCCAAAAGACGATCGAAGAGGTGGCCCGATATCTTGGGGTCTCGCCTAAAAATCAGATCAAGACCCTGGCGCTCATGATGAACTCGACCGGGGAGAAATCATCGCCTGCCCAATCGCAGGCGGTGGCGGTGCTCATGCGAGGCGATGATCAACTGAACGAGGCGAAACTGTCTTCCGCCCTGGGCGGAAAACAAGCTCGTCCCATGCAGGACGATGAAATCCAGGAGCTTTTTCGCTCCCCCGCGGGTTTTCTTGGACCGCTCACCATCCGGTGGGCGAGCGGTGCCGACGATAAAACTCGCCCTCTACTGTTAGTCGACCAGGCTCTTCAAGGGCGCAGCAATCTAATCACCGGAGCAAACCAAGCGGACTACCACCTTAAGAACGTCACCCCGGGCCGCGATTTTATGCCCACCGCCTACTGTGACCTGCGTACCGTAACCAGCGGCGATCCCTGCTCCAACTGCGGCCAAGCGCTCGAGATGGCTACGGCCGTTGAAGTTGGGCATATTTTCAAGCTGGGCTATAAGTACTCGCAGTCCATGGGGGCCCGGGTGCTTGACAAAAACGGCAAGGAAATGACCGTCATTATGGGAAGTTACGGAATCGGAATGGAACGGATTCTGACCGCCGCCGTTGAGCAAGCGAACGATGACCATGGCTTCTGGTTGCCTCCCTCGATCGCGCCCTTTGAAGTAATCGTTACCCCCACCAATATGGCCGATCCGAAGCTTAAGAGCGTGGCCGAACACATTTCAGAACGGCTCGAAGCGCGCGGCGTGGACGTGCTCTTCGATGACCGCGACGAAAGGCCGGGGGTGAAGTTCAAGGATGCGGATCTGGTAGGCATCCCCTTCCGTATCAACGTGGGCAAGAAGGTTACCGAAGATACTGTCGAAGTCGTTCAACGCTCGACTGGCCAATCTAAGGATGTTACGATCCCGGCCATAGCTGAGTATTTCGAGCAAATTCTCGGCCTAGGGCAAAAGCACTGACGAGCTTTTAGGGGCCGGCGGAGCCTATGAACAACCTCAAAATGTTTTTTGGGATATTCGTTGTGGTTGCCAGCGCGTATCTCTCGATTAAGCTGGTCCCGCCTTACTTTGAAAGTTACCAGTTCCGGGACGCGGTCAAGGACGAAGCCACGCGCGCTACCTACACCACTAAAAGCGAAGCCGACATCCGGGCCAGCGTTTTGAGGCGGGCGAAAGATTACGACATTCCTATCGCCGAGGACGATATTCAGGTCATGCGCTCCGGAGCTCAAACCAACGGGACAATCGTCATTCGGGCGGAGTATGTGGTCCACGTCGACCTGCCAGGGTATCCTGTGGACCTGCATTTTGACGCTTCGACGGAGAACCGAGGCGTATTCTAAGACCAACACCTGACCGGTGGAACATATCGTTTAAAATAAGATTGCACCGTCGATCCTGAGACAAGGGCTGGAAACGAATTCTTGCGCCACCTCATCTCACAGTGTGAGATGAGTTCGTCTAGGGGCTGAGGGCAACTTGCAGCCAAAGTACGAGAGGGCTCCGCGAACATCAAACGTGGCCATTAAACTCCGCATTCCGCACACCAGATCCGCCCTCGGTCGCCGTCGTGGCTCGCGCGACCCCATCTTGCGCTTCGCTTTGGCCAGCTTTTTGACCCTGGCCATTGCCTTCGTAGTGTTATTTTCCTACTTCTATATCAAGTATGACCGCATCATTGATCGGCGTTTCAACGGACCCGTGTTTGCCAGCGCAGCCAAAATCTACGCTGCTCCAACCCTGGCCAGTGTGGGCGAGAAGGCCGACCTCAAGGAAATAGCTGCCCAGTTGCGGCATGCCGGCTATTCGGAAAAAAGCGGCGAGTCCTCGATGGGCAGCTACCACATTCGCAGCGGCTCGATTGAGATCTCTCCCGGACCAGCTTCCTACCACAGTCCAGAAGCGGCCACGATTCGCATTCACGACGGTCGCATCGCCAGTATCAACAGTAACTCCGGTGGCCAGCTGGATGCCTACGAGCTCGAACCGGAAATGATCACCTCATTGTTTGAAGGGGATCAGCGTTCCAAGCGCCAGGTAATCCACTATAACGACATGCCCAAGGTGTTGGTAGATGCCGTCGTAGCCATTGAAGACCGGCGCTTTTTTCAACACAATGGGGTGAACTTCGCGCGCTTCGCCGAAGCCGCCTGGATTGACGTGATGCG
>JAFAPG010000889.1 GCA_019247235.1 Acidobacteriota bacterium | reverse complement strand
TCAAGGCGGTTTCCAAAGAAGTAATGACGCAGGGGGAAGACCACGGGTAGACGTAGATTGACTGGCAGATAATTGTAGTCTTCAGCCGAAAGACGGATCCCGAACAAAAAATCTTCGCCCACAATGGCGCGCACGCGGGTGACGATTTCCCGCAAAAGCTGAAAGCGCTGATCGGCGCTTCCCCCGTAACGGTCGCTCCGCCGATTGGTCGCCGGGTTTAAAAACTGATGAATTATGTAGCCCTTTGACGCGGTTATCTCGATGCCGTCGGCACCAGTCTCGCGGACCCGGCGTGCCGCCTGCTCGAACTCTTCGACCTCCCGCTCCACCTCGCCAGTGGTCATTGCGATAGTATGATTGCGATAACCATAGAGCAGGTCGAAGCCCGCAGAAGCCGATTTCGCGTCCGCGTCTTGAGAAAGCAGGCTGGTTTGAGTCTGACCGCCAGGATCGCCAATCTGAATGATGTAACGGCAATCGTGCTGATGGACTGCTTTGATGCCCTCGCGCAATGGGCCGATGAAGCGATCCTCGCTCAACTTGGGATATTCCAGCGGCGATAACCGGTTGCGATCGATATCTATCGTGGCAGATATGATGCCGGCTACGCCGGTTTGAGAAAACTTCTTTTCGAAATGTCGCCACGCCGGCGACACGGTGCCATCGTAGTACGATGTCCGCCCACCCATCGACGATCGTAGAATGCGGTTTTTGAACGCTACTCCCTTTATCGAAAAGGAATCAAAGAGCATCGTGCTTCCTCCCCGCAGCGGTTCATTACCATAAATCGCCTTACCGGCAAGCCCCCGTATTAACTCGTAGAATACAAAAGGCACCATTTTGCCACGACGCTGCAAAAAGATGAATATGGGTGACTTCTTCTTAGGTGGCCGGCGATTGCGGAAGCTCAAACAATCAAGAACGTCGCCAGTTTCAATGAGTCGCTCGGCCCCGGCGAGACCCGGCATTCGCTCTAGTAGCGCAGGTTCGACAGCCGCCAGGCCGACACAAGCGACTCACCCAGTCCATTGCATGCGTGCGGCCCTGAAGCGAGGCTGCGAATTGAGCTGCAGTCGCTCCTCGCGCATGCTACAAGTGCAACTCGGCCGTGAAAAGCGGGATCGTGCTTGCGTTTCCGTGCTGACATTTCCTGCCTTCCCCACACTGTGGCGGGCGCCTATTATGCGGCAGGATGTATCTTCACCAGCTATGTAAATTTTGGGGGTCCACCGCGCAACACATCGTATATTTTACTCAAAGTTTCGTAATGGTTACGATGAGTCACGCTCTTGACGTGACCCGAGACCACGACTTCGATGGGCGAGCAGCAGAACAGAAACCGCACTTAAGCACGATGAGGCCCACCTTTCAAACAACGCATACATTAGTCCGCCTGATAGCAGAGTGCATGAGAATCTGAGAGCGGACCGGGAACTACAGCGCCCGGAAGTATGAGAGATCGTCGATCACTCTACCCGCCGTTTGTTTTGATCAAGATTGTGTGGTCTCTCGAGAACCGTGACCCGATTGAAATAGTCGGCAAGTACTCACGACGTGATCAGACCAGCTATGCTCCCGCCTATCACCACTGCGTGATCACCCAACCAAGTCATGCTTCTTCCCTCCCAGTGGCGTCAACTAGTGTGTTACTGAGTAACAACAGAGCCGTTCGATCGGGTGATAAGTATTTTTCTAGCTGACCTGTATAAGGGAAAAGCTGGTTTCGCGCGAATTCTATAATGTCTTGATGTCAATCGGCGTCGACATTCCCAAAGGAACCGAGATGTTGCTCGTTGTAGGTCCCTGCCCTTCCACACCCACGGCGATCTGCGTATGACCGAAGATCCTAAGCAGTTATGTCCCAACCGAGAACAAGGTCCCTCAGGAAAATGATTGTAACTGAAAGTGCTGCGTGCGTTGCGATTCGACGAATATATTATAGGCCACGCCTATTTCCGCCCCTAAGGTTGCGGACCCAGTTCAGCTTGGATGTCGAGGTCCGCAACCTTCGCGATACTCGTCACGGCTGCAGGTTTCCGAGAGGTCCTTCAAGCGCGGGGAAATTGCGCGTGCTTAAGGCTTGGACACCTGCAGTGTGATCGCCATTGAACGGCGTGGTTGCGCCGGGACAGCCAGCTTCAACTGCGTCGTCCGGGGAATTAAACCACAGTCCCAGATGGAAGGTATGAACGGGCGGAGTGGCGGGATTGGTCGTCGCATCTCTATCGTCGTGAGGTGTCGGCGCCGCAATGCCGCCAGATGGCCCGGCTGGCGCCACGATGAAAGTTTCGATGCTGAAGCGGCCTATGAACAACCCATAACCGTGTCCCTCGTCATCTGTATCAATGTCACCTTCATACCAGGACATCCCGAAAGGGCCGTCTGGCTGCTGGATCACAAAAAAGTCGAAATGAGTGTGCGGAGGCAGCCCAAACACGTTTACTTTCATCACCTCCACTGGTCCGAAGGACTTTACGACGACATGGCCGCGTGCATTGGGTAGGCAGCCAGCTCCGACGGCAGCCCCTGATCGCACCATGTCGAAGTCGATTTTCTTTGACCAAGCGAATGCCTGTGATCCGCAAAGAGCGATGACCATACCAACTGCCAGGCAATTACCTAGTGCAACTCTCATTAATCGCTGCATGACAAGTCTCCTCCCTTGTCGTCCCCTAATTGTGAGATGCTGTTCGTTGCGCTACACGGATTGCGCATTAAAGCGTCGCAATGACTGCCACAGAGCGGTTGCTGCCCAACGTACCGGATCGCGAAACTTTTCGCCGTTAGTGCAGATCAGTTCACGCTCACTGCCTTTTGCGCCAGTGCCGGAATTGCGGCTATCCTCAGCAACGTACGCCCCTTGACCTTTGAATGAGGGTCCGGGACGTACAAACCCTCGCAAATAAGTGGGAAAAGTTGTTGTCGCCGTAATCGATCCTTCGAAAACTCAGCGGCTCGGCGACTCGCTGCCGCCAACGAAATTCATCTGGTGCTATCTAATACTTTGTACCTCCTGCGGATGGGGCGATCCTCGCCTGGAACATCACCTCCCATTTCTATCCGCGGTGTCGTCAGATGTTCAGAGCACCTTATCTGGTCTCAAACATGATGGCGGAGCGCCATAGGCCGCGGCTTGTATGAATTGGCAGCGGTGCCCGCGCATTGATTGTGCCAGCGAAGGGACGAGTGGAATGAGCTAACTATTTGATGTATGCGCAGTCAAAAAAGCGTGCGCGATCAATGCGAGGTTAAATGCCACACAGTCGTGGCAATTTGCCTCAACCGTGGCTTTGCTTACAAGCGGAATCCCGACCTGTGCACGACCTCGGCGCTTGCGACCCAATTGTGTAATGTCGGCAACCGCCAAATTGTTCTTCACAGAGCAACGGTGTTGTCGTCTGGAAAAGACACAGACTCGGATTTCAGCGCACCCGCGAACTGGGCTTGCTCAACAGTTCCTAGTTTCCATCACGTGCGCTTTCTGGCCATCACCTCGACATACTGTGCACCGATCAACGGGATCCTGAAGGTCCAGAGCATCTACAGTCTTATCTATTCCGCGCAAAGCGCCGCGGCGGTTACTTCGCAACGAACACAGTTGCTACTCCGTATTGCTGGTTATTGTGTGCTTCTCCAGGCCCGAAGAAATGCCCTCTCAAGTCGGTCTCTCGCTGAGATGAGCTCAAAT
>JAFAPG010000821.1 GCA_019247235.1 Acidobacteriota bacterium | reverse complement strand
GAGGGCATCGAGCGCCAGCGCCCTTTCCTTAGATTTAGCTTCTTCTCCCTTGAGCTTCGGTACGTTGATTCGGGTGCTGCCGGAACCGTTCCAACCGCGTCGTTCGCTCTCCGCCGGGCAAACATCGTAGCCATGACCGAGCTGTCTCAGGGCCGCCCGCCACGACCCCGTTGCCTCCTTGTCCCTGCCTGGAACCGCATATTGAGGGCGCTGCCAGCCTCCCTGAGTAGAGGAGGGGGCAGTCGATACCGACCTGAAGCCCTGGGCACTTGGGCTTATCTTGCTTGAATCAAGGGGCCGGGGAAATCGGCCACCTTTATTGCTCAATGTTCCGCCCTGGTCCGGCGAGATGGTATTCGGAAGAGGTGGTCTGGCATCCTTGATTCAGGTTCCGGGCTCTCAGTTGTGCTTTAGAAATTCTCCCTTGGTCCCGGTGAGAGAGTTGTACAGTGTCTCGATAAAGGCATCGGTATTGACGAAGGTGCCAGAAAATTTCTGCCAGGGCGCGAGGATCTTCTCCTGTTTCATTTCCGCCAAGGTCTTATGCTGTTGGAGCGCGGTTTCTACTGCGGCAGAGGTCTCTTTTAACATTTTCGCGTAGGCCCGCACGTCCTCCAAACTGGACAATGCGCCATGCCCGGGAATCACCTTTACGTCTTCGGAAGTTGGGCGCTGGCCTTTTCGACGGCGGCAATCATCCCCTGCACGCTGCCCCCGCTATTCACGTCAATGAATGGGAAGCCGTAACGAACGAAATCATCGCCCATATGTACGACATTGTTCTTGGGAAAAAAGATGATCGAATCGCCATCGGTGTGGCCCGCGGGAAAATGCAGGGCTCGAATGTCTTCCCCGTTCAGGTGCACGGTAAGATCATGTTCGAAGGTGATAATCGGCAGGGCTATCTTCGGGGATGCCTTGTAGGGTGAGGAGACAGATCCGCCATTGCCCGCGGTGCCGTCGGATTGAAGCCGCTTGCGAACATTGTCTTGCGCGATCACGGTAGACCCGCTACTGGCAAAGGGCGCATTGCCTCCGGTGTGATCTCCGTGGTAGTGGGTGTTAATGACGAAGCGCACTGGCTTGTCGGTAATCTTCAGGTCTCGAAGCGCGGCTTGAATCTTTTCGGCCAGGGGGGCGAATTGGTCATCAACAATGACGACACCGTCTTCTCCCACCGAAGCGGCGATGTTTCCGCCGGCACCCTCGAGCATGTATATGTTTCCCGCGACCGGAGTGACTTTGATCTGAACTTTGGAGAAATCCTGCTGCTGTGCCAGTGCCGGGTTCGACAGAAACAATCGCCCCATCACCACCATGACTAGTACAAATTTGCCCATGAATGCCGTCGCCGTTTGAAGCGTCACTGGATTCTACCATTCGTAATTCAAATTGAGTCCGTTCGAAAATCAAGCGCTCGTCCGCTCCCGCTCGGAAACCGGGTCCCCGAGGCGCCGAGACATCACGAGACGGAAGAAGAGAGGTAAACCGAGGCTTCGACGCGACCACCAGCGGGTAGAAAACCAGGTCAGATGCGCATCGGCATCACGATATATCGGTAGTTGTAGTCTTCGTTTTCGACCGGACGCAGTTGACCGGCGGATTGAGGATCCTTCAGCTCCAGGCGAACATCGCCCTGCCCGGCAATGCGCAAAAAGTCGCTAATGTATTGCGCATTGAAGCCGATGGTCAGCGAGTCGCCGTTATAATCGGTTTCAAGCGAATCTTCCGACTCCCCGGTTTCTGTCGAAGAGGCGGAAAGTTTCAGTTCACCCTTTTCTAACTTGAGCCGCACGGCGCGCGAGCGCTCGTCGGCAAATTGGGCGACGCGAGAGATGGCTGCGGCCAGCTCTTCCCCATGAAGGGCGATCGACTTGTTGTTATCCTTGGGCAACACTGCCTCATAATTGGGAAATTGGCCAGTGAGCTGTCGCGAAGTCAGAAGCCGCGGCCCGATACGGAAAAACAAGGTCGATTCGTCTTTGGCAAAGTCAATCGTTTCCACGTCGCTGGCGTCCACCAAAGAGCGCAATTCGTCCATGGCCTTCTTGGGAATGAGAGTTTTCATTTCTCCCGAAACGCCATCAAAGTTTTGCCCGCTGCGCTCTACATGGGCTAAGCGATGTCCGTCGGTCGCCACCATGGTGATGGATTCTGGTTTCAGTACCATCAATGCCGCATTTAAGGTGTAACGCGATTCTTCATTGGCAATGGCAAAACTGGTGCGGGCAATCATGGTGCGCAGAACTTGCGCCGGGATCTTGACCACCCCATTGACGGGGAAGGCCGGCAGAGTGGGAAAATTCGCCCGCGCCATACCCACCATCTTGGTGTGGGAGCGACCACAGCGAATGCTCACCCAGTGGTTCTCGAGCAGCTTGATGCTGATGTCCGCCTCGGGCAGCAGTTTCACATAGTCATGGAGTTTGCGAGCGGGGAGGGTACAAGACCCTTCTTTTTTCACCTTAGCGCTGCAAGCGGTTCTCAGACTGAGGTCCAAATCGGTAGCGGTGAGGGACAGGCGATCGCTTCCAGCTTCAAACAAGTAATTTGAAAGGATGGGAATCGTCGTCTTACGCTCCACCACTCCTTGCGTAGCTGAGAGCTCTTGGAGCAGTTCGAATTTACTGACGGTGATTTCCATAGTGGCTGTTCCCGCTGCCGAGGCGATTGCTTCTACTGGCATAGACCCTAAACCCCTGCTTCTGGCGCTACTTGGATGAACTTCTTATCTTAAAACAAAAGCCGAAAGCCAGCCGGAACATTCAGATGGTCGGAAACCACAGCAGCGCTGGCCTGCTTTCCTCCCCGGGAATCGACGGCGGCGGGCTGTGAACCCCGCTGCGCCTGAGAAATCGAGCCTGGCATTCCAGCTTGCCTAGCCTTGCTTCTTCAACTTCTTAACCAATCTGCCCCGCCTTGCCAGTCAAGCTGCGGCACACATTGCGGTGGCCTTGTCTACCCACCCAACTGCTCGGTCAATTTGTTTAGCAGCCGATTCAAATCCTTGTCGGTTTTGCGCGTTTCTTCGATCTTTTCAACCGAGTGCAACACCGTAGTGTGGTGTTTTCCCCCAAACTGCCGTCCGATTTCCGGTAAAGAAGCTTCCGTTAGGTGCTTGGCGAGGTACATGGCAATCTGCCGGGGATAAACAATGGCGCGGGCATTGTTTTTAGCCTTGATTTCAATCAGCCGCAACCCGAACTGCTCGGCGACGGCTTTTTGAATCGACTCAATAGTTACCTTGCGCGCTTGGGAGTCGATAAAGTTCTTGAGCACTTGCTGGGCGTAGGGCAGCGAGATCTCCGCCCCAACGAGCGAGGAATGCGCCACCAGGCGGATCAGCGCTCCTTCCAGTTCGCGCACATTGGATCGGATATTGGAGGCAATGAATAGGGCCACATCGGTCGGCAGGGTAACCCGCTCTTGCTCGGCTTTCTTTTGCAAGATGGCCACTTTGGTTTCTAGATCAGGCGGCTGGATGTCTGCGATTAAGCCCCATTCGAAGCGACTGCGTAGTCGATCTTCGATTTCCGCGAGTTCTTTTGGCGGACGGTCGCTGGCAATAACGATCTGCTTCATGGACTCATGCAGGGCATTGAAGGTATGGAAGAACTCCTCTTGCGTGCGCTCTTTCTGCGCCAGAAATTGAATGTCATCCACCAACAAGACATCCACGTTACGGAACTTGTCGCGAAAGGTGCTCATCTTGTCATAACGCAGCGAATTGATCATTTCATTGGTGAACTTTTCGCTGGAGATGTAGCAGATCGCCGCCTGGGGGAGGAAGCGCCTTACCTCATGCCCAATGGCCTGCATCAGGTGCGTCTTGCCCATGCCGACGCCCCCGTAAAGAAATAACGGGTTGTACGCTTTCGAGGGCCGTTGCGACACCGCTTGACAGGCGGCGTGAGCGAATTGGTTGCCGCTGCCAATAACAAAGGCGTCGAAGGTGTACCGCGGGTTCAGTTGCGCGGCTCCATCCCAATCAAAGCGAGCCTGGGAAATGGGGTGGATGCTAGCCGCAGCAGGGCTGGAAAGGCCGCCGTCATGCCGAACCGGAGTGGCCGCGGGATCGTCTTCCGGAGTGACGAACTGCACATCCTGATAATCCATATTCAGGTTGTCCAGCGCCTCTTGAATGAGATCGGCGTATTTATCGCCAACGTGGCGAAACTCGGGAGTGGGCACGCGAACATACATGATGCCATTGCTCGAGTGGCTGTAACGAGTAGGCTTCAGCCAGGTGTCATAGGAGTGGCGATTAATTTTTTTCTCGAGCGCATCCAGGATACGCAACCACGGATTAGGACTGAGGGTCGGAGTTGGTACGGACATAAATAAACTATAAAAAACTTGGGGGCCGCGGCTGGAGCAGCGCTAGTGTAAAACCCGGTCTCCAGTAACAGTGTTCGCTTCAGTTTGCCAGCAGAGGAGCGTTACTCGTGAGCTGGCGGCGACAAATGCAATTAGCTTTCGACAGAGCGTCATGCTAGCACAAAACTTTTATCCGTGTGGAAAACTTTTCGAACAAAAAAATCGGGACAGGAAAATCCAATCGTGTCAGCATGCTTTCTGTCAAGTATTGAATTCATAACTGCCACGAGAGTGGTGCAAGAACCGCTTTGCCACTTAGTTCAACAACCTCCTCCCCGCGCTTCCGCTGCACTGCGCAATCAGCGCTCTTGGTCGTGACGTTAGGGGCGCGGCCAGCGCTCTTCGACTTGAGCCCCAGGCAAGGAGCAGTTCTCTGAGGGAACTCCGCCCCTACGGTTTACCGCGCGGTGAGCCGTCATTTATACTGCCCTTTCAGCACATTCATCGCAAAACTCGTCAAGATAGGAGCTCGAGACTCTTCATGCCGAAGCGCACATTCCAGCCAAACCGTCGCCATCGTTCGAAGACGCACGGTTTCCGCACGCGTATGAAAACCAAAAGCGGACGCGCGGTTATCTCCCGTCGCCGCGCCAAGGGCCGCAAGCGAGTTTCGGTAAAACCTGGATTCCGCGAGTAGCGCGGCGGCAGCAATTCTCGACTTCTCAGAAACCAGCATCTATGACTGGAGGCGTTCGAAGCCCGGAGTCAGCGGCCAATTGAGGGGTAGCAAACCAATCTATCTGGAACTGAACCGGACGAGGCTGGATTTGAAGCTTGCCCATGCAGGGTTTTCCGAAGAGTCAGCGTTTACTGCGCCATTCCGATTTTCGCAAAGTGTACAGCGAGGGACGACGTCATTTCGGCCCGCACATGACGGTGTTTTATCGAACTCGGAAGGAAGCTCCAAGCGCATCCTGGCGGGTCGGCTTTACTGTAGGCAAAGTGCTGGGCGGAGCGGTGGCGCGTAATCGCATCAAACGCCGTCTGCGCGAGGCGGTGCGTTTGAGCGTGCAATCGCGGCTGGGCGGGGCCGATGTGGTAATACACCCCAAACGCTCCGTGCTCGAAAGCGATTTTTCTGCCCTGCGAAGCGAAATCGAGCGGGCGTTTGAAGCCATCGAGAGATGCCTCGAGAAAGAGAAGCTAACGAAACCAAGATGAACGAGATGGCTAAGGCTGTATTGCTGGCGCTAGTGCGCAACTACAAACGGTTCCTCTCGCCTATGCTTCCGCCTTCCTGCCGTTATGTGCCCAGCTGTTCCGAATATGCCGCCGAAGCCATTGATCGCTTTGGCAGCGGGCGCGGTACGGCTATGGCGGTGGCCCGATTGCTACGTTGCCACCCCTGGGTAGCTGGCGGGTTTGATCCCGTGCCCTTGGTCGAGACGGCTCGACCCCGCGATCAACATCGCCCAAGTCCAAATCTGGTCCGCTGTTCCGCTGCCGATCACCACTAGTTGCATGCCTGAATACAAGAATCCACAAACCGAGCCCGGCATGGAGCGCAATCTGTTGCTCGTATTTCTGCTCTTGGCC
>JAFAPG010000770.1 GCA_019247235.1 Acidobacteriota bacterium | reverse complement strand
GCTCTCGAGACCGCATCGATATCGTGAACGTGGATTTCGTCGCCCATGCCATTGCGACGCTACACGTCAAGGAGCGCGCCCAATACGATGTCTACCACTTATCGTCGGGACGGGATTCGCAGATATTCCGCCAGATTACCGCGTCCTTGGCCGCGGCTCAGGGGAGGCACGGGCCCATCTATCTGCCGTTTTTAGAAAAGCCATTCACCCACACCCTCAATTTGGTCTCCAACCGCAAAAGTCCCCTGGGGCGTGGTGCCGCGCTTCTGAAAGTGTTCATGCCTTATCTCACCTTTAATACCGTCTTCGACAACACACGGATCGTCGCGGAATTAAATCGCAAACCCATACCATTCTCGCAATATAGCTATCCCTTATTAAAGTTCAGCCGAGAAACCAATTTCACCTACCCATATCAGCCCTGGCCCGCCAAGGTTGGGGGATCAGCCGCATGATGGACTTGATCCTGCAGGCCTGGGTGACTTCTATCATCGAGCGGGAGAAGCTTTCCTGGACGTTGGGCAAGGGCGAGCGCTGGCAGCCGGGCACCAAGCTGAAGCTTTTATTCGCGGGTTATAACGGAGCGCGCAACATGGGTTCCGATGCCCGGGTGGAAGAGATGTTGCGCCAGATCCGTCACATCTTGGGGCCAGACAACGTGGACCTGAGCGTGATGAGCCAAAATTTCCAGCGCACGGCTGGCTATTTTGCGTGCACTCGCCAGGTGCATCTTCCTGACGTCTTCCCCCCCTTTTTGGCGCGTGAGGTTCCACAGCACCACGGCCTGGTGGCCTGCGAAGGTTCTATGTTTACGAGTAAGTTCGCCAACGCGCTGACCACGATGATGATCGGGTCGCTTGGTATCGCCGCGGCCCAAAATAAATTGTCGCTAGGGTATGGCGGAGAGGCGGGGGCGATGGATCCATCGATTCGCAAACTTTGCTCCCGTTTTTGCAAGAATTCGCTCATCATTACGCGCAACGAGGAGTCTCGCGCCGTGCTGCGCGAGCTCGGAGTTCCGACCGAGCTTGGCACCGACACCGCCTGGACGTTTACGCCGCTCCCGCCTGAGTACGGACGCAAAGTGCTACAGGATTTTGGCTGGGATGGAGAAAAACCGATCCTGGTGGTATGCCCGATCAATCCTTTTGAATGGCCGGTTCGAGCCTCTCTGGGCAAGCTCCTGGCCAATAAAATAGCGGGAACCTATCGAGACAGCCATTATCGCGGACCCTATTTCCATAACTCCGGGGCCGAAGCCGATCGCAAGTACCAGCATTATGTGACCGCCATTTCAAATGCCGTATCCGCCTTTCGTCAGGGACGCAATGTGCATGTGGTCTTGGCAGCAACCGAGCGTCTGGACGTTCGTCCCGCCCAAAAAATTTCCGATCGCTTAGGCGGGGTGCCGATCTTTGGCTCCGAGCAGTTCAACATGTATGAACTGGTTAGCATCTTGCGAGCCTGCCACATGATGGCCTCTTCCCGTTATCACGGCATCGTGACCTCGATGCCGGCCCTGGTCCGCTCCGCTGGAATCACCATGGACGGGCGAATCCGCAACTTGATGCGAGAACGTAATCACCCAGAGCTGTTGATGGAGGTCGACGACCCCAACCTTGAAGCCAAGCTGCTGGTCGCTCTTGACAAGCTGGCGAGCGAGCCGGAACGGATTGCCGACGGCATCGGCCGCACGACCGTCATGAACCTTAAGATGATGGCGCGCATGGGGGTCTATTTCGAAGAGGAGGTGCGCCGCCGGTACTCGGATTTCCCTACGCGCAAGGGTCAGTGGAGCTGGGAGGACTACCTGCCACCGCTTGATGCCGGACTTGCGCGGCTGATCGGCATGTACAGTTGAGAGGGCACGATGCGCAGAGTGAGGCGTCTTTGACCGGCGGCCACGGGGCGGCCGGCAGCTCTACACCGGCCGAAGAGTCATGAACGAATCATCTTTTCTTGTCGACATCTACCGAAGCCTCGAGAGAGTCGGTGAGCGCAGGCTTTTGACTGAGCTGTCCCAGCCCGAGGCTAAATCGGTGAAAGGGCGCGACCTCCTCCGGAGGATTTCTCAAGCGCGAGCTTTCCTCTCAACCCAGGGGCTACGCTCCGGGGATCGTTGCGCCCTGGTAGCGGCGAATGGGATTGACTGGATCGCCATGGACCTGGCGATCATGGCCGAAAGACTCATCGTGGTTCCCCTTTATCATCGACAAGCGGCCGGGGAGTTGGTTGCCATGCTCAAGGACTGCTCGCCCGCCCTGATCTGTTGTGGCAGCGCTGGGCTACGCGCTGCCATCGTTGCCGCCTGACCTGCCGCCCCGCCGCCGGTACTCTTGGAAGAGATCTTCGCCGGCGGCGATAACCTGGAAAGGGAGCCTTCTCAATCCGGCGCGACGACCGTCGGACCGCCCTGGCGGCATGCCGTGCATGAGGTAGTCGCCATCTTCTACACGTCAGGAACCGCGGGCGAGGCGAAAGGCGTGATGATCAGCGCTGGTAACGTAGATCATATTTTAAAGTGCACCTCGGCTCGCCTGGACATTCTCATGGATTCTGCCCCTCCGCCGGATCAGGTCTATCAGTGGGCGCCGTTGAACTTCGCGGCTGCCTGGATCACGCTATTGAGTAGCCTATGCCGTGGTAGTTCCATTTTCATGAATCGTGATTTAAATCAATTAGCCGCTGAGATTGCAGCCATCGGCCCAGACTACTTTGTCAACGTTCCGGCATTGCTCGAGCGGGTGCGCCGCGGCGTCGATGAACAACTGCGGAAACGCGGCGGAGTCATAATGTCGATTTACAATCGCGCCAAGGTTGCCTCCATTTGCAGGCATGAAGGCCGTGCCCGCTGGTCCGACTTCATTTGGCTATGGCTCGCCAAAGCGCTGCTCTTCCCGAAGATCCGGAAAAAAGCCTTGGGGCCGCGACTTCGTGCTTTGATCTCAGGTTCTGCGGCTTTGAACCTAGACACCCAGCTCTATTTCATGATGTTGGGTGTTCCCGTGCTACAGGTGTATGGATTAACCGAAACCACCGCCATTTGCACCATGGACGATCCCCGTCAAGTTGAGCCCGGGCGCGTGGGATTCGCAATTCCGGGAAGCGAAATGAAGCTGGGAGCCCATAATGAGATTCTGGTCCGCGGCCCGCATGTCTTTTCCGGATATTGGAATCGACCAAAGGATACGGCCAAGGCCTTGATCGATGGCTGGTTCCACACCGGCGACCAGGGCGAAGTGAGTGCCGCGGGGAATTGGAAGGTCGTCGGACGTCTCAAGAACCTGATTATTTTAAACTCCGGACACAACATCGCTCCCGAGCCTATTGAGGAGGAGCTTCTCGCCCGGCTGCCGAATGCCGAACAGGTCGTGCTTCTCGGCAACAGCCGCAGCTATCTTTGCGCTCTGGTGACGGGGAATGTGCCTGCTGACCAGGTGCAGGCGGCGCTCGATGCTCTGAATCGCTCCTTGCCGCATTACAAGCAAGTGCGTGCATTTCGCATTCGGCCGGAACCATTCACCATCGAGAGTGGCATGCTGACCGCCATGGGCAAGCTTAAACGGGATGCCATCGCATCGCGACTGCAGTCAGAAATCGACGAGATGTACGCCGTCCAACAAGCAGGCTAGGGGTGGTGGAGTGACGCGGTTTTCCGGGCAAGCAATTTCGTGGGAGGTAACCGACGGCATCATTGAGTTGGCGCTGCACCGGGAGCCTTGTAATGAATTCGGGTCACAATCCCTCGCCGAATTCGAAAAGTTGGTAAACGTTTTACCCGAGCTTGAACAGCGCGCTCGTGCGCTCGTCATTTACAGCCCTCTCCAATGCGGCTTCTCGGCAGGGGCGGATTTGCGGGAAACGTACTATCGCACCCAGCAAATGGATAGGGCGAGCGCGGTCGAGAGCGTGCGCGAGTCGCTCAAGCGGACCCATGAAGTGATGAACACTCTCGACTCTTCCCCCCTGACCACCATTGCCGCCGTGCATGGAGTCACCTTTGGTGGCGGCCTAGAGCTGGCCCTGACTTGCGACTTCATCATCGCTGACAAAACTGCCCGCTTCTCATTTCCCGAACTGCGTCTAGGATTGATTCCTGGGTTTGGCGGCATTCCGCGCTTGAAACGAGACCTAGGTAACGCCGTGGTTCGCGACCTGGTGCTCACTGGCCGGAGCTTCAATGCCACCAAAGCCCACGCGATTGGCCTGGCGGCTCAGGTAGTCGGCGAAGGTCAGGCTTTGACCGTGGCTCGCTCTACCGCCCGCCAGCTGGCCAAATTCGACCACCCCACGTCAGCCGCCGCCAAGCAATTCATTAAGCCCATTCCTTACGAGGAACTGCGCCGCGAGATCGATCTTTTCTGCAATTTGTTTTGCCAGCCGGCGGTGGAAAGGGGGCTGAAAAAATTTGTGGAAAGCAAAGATGCGCAACCCTATTTACCATAACGAGGGCAGAGTTCATGGGAAGTGAACAACAAACCGTCGAAGAGATCCTGGATTTAGCCGCCACGCAATTTAAAGTTCCCCGGGAGAGTTTGTCGGCGGACGATGATTTCTTTCACAAATTGAAGATTGACAGCATGCAGGCACTCAGCTTGCTTACCCGCTTAGAACAGCACTTCCATATCGAGCTGCCGGATTACGAGCTACAGGGCATCTCAGATTTTCGTACCCTGGCGCAACGAATTCAGGCACGATTGTGAATTCAGACGAGTCGGAAAACCACGCGCTGGGGGGAGGTTTGGGGCGGTTCTGACAGCTTGGGGAGAATCCAAGATCCCACAGTCGGTCCGCTCTGCGGGGAAGGAGTTTACTGTCTGCGCTCAGGTACATCCTAAACTGATGCTTGATCTTGCCCAATACAGCTGTTTAGGAGCAGCGCTTCGCGACGCTCTCGATCGCTGGCCCAATGAGACCTGCCTGATCGAATCGGAGCGCAATCGCGAGCGCACCCGCCTGACCTACTCCGATTTCAAACACATGGCTCATCCCTTAGCGCGAGCTCTGCAAGATGCGGAATTTCGTCCCGGCGATCGCGCGGCCATCATCATGACCAACCAATCGAAGTGGCTGATTTCCGCCTATGCCATTTTTCACATTGGAGGCGTCCTGGTTCCCTTAGATTACAAACTCTCAGCCGAAGAACACCTGGCGCTACTGTCCCACGCGCAAGCAAAGTTTTTGATCGTGGAGTATCACCTCTGGCGGGCAATGACACAACAGCCTAGGTTTCCCGATCACAAACTCGCCATCGTGCTGGTGACCGAGGCTCCGCCGACGGCTGATCTGCGCGGTGGCTTTCGCTGGGAGGAGTTTCGCCGCAAGGGCGAGCCGATTTACACTTCCCGCCTGCGTGAGGACTGGGCCACGATTGTGTATTCCTCGGGCACGGGAGGAAGAGCCAAGGGTTGCGTGCTTACACATGCCAATTATCTCGAGCAGTGCAGGTCTTTGACGGCCTGGTATCCGTTTTGGCCTGGCGTGCGCTACCTGAGCATCTTGCCTACGAATCATGCCATTGACTTCATGGTGGGCTTTATCGGGCCGTTTGTTTGTGGCGCCTGTGTAATTCATCTCCGCGCTCTACGGCCGGAGTTTGTACGGGATGCCTTTGTCCGTTACCGCATTAGTTACGTTAGCCTGGTTCCCTTAGTACTCAAGAATCTCGAACGTGGCATTCGAGGCAATTTCGAAGCCTTGC
>JAFAPG010000476.1 GCA_019247235.1 Acidobacteriota bacterium | reverse complement strand
CCGGCAGGAATCCGCCCCCGACGTGGGCAAGCAAGCTGGCCGCGTATGCTTTCTCGGATTGCCGCTCGCCGCGTTCCCGCCAATACATTGGTTCCCAACGTGGTTGTGACCGGCCGCTCGGTGTTGTCGCGCACGGTTACGCAGGGGATGCCGAGGGCGGTCGTTTCTTCTTGAACGCCTCCGGAATCGGTGACCACCAGTCGAGCATTTTTCATCAGGTGGATGAAATCAAGATAGGAGAGCGGACCAGTAGTTCGAATGTCGCCGCCGTACGCACGGGTGCTAGATTGTTCGTGGTTTGGCAGCTTCGAGTCGGTAAAATAGCATTCCAGAGCAAGCTGTGCGATTCTTCGCTGCGTCCGCGGATGCAGGGGAAAAAGGATGGGGCAGAGTTCCGCCAGCTCCTGTAAGCCTTCGAGGATTTCTATGAAATTCTCGCGTTCGTCTACGTTTGCTCCCCGGTGCAGGGTAAGGAGGGCATAGCCTCCTGGCTGGAGTTTATAGCGAGTGAGCGCCGATGATCGGTCGGCCCGGGGCTCCCATGCCAGCAGCGAGTCGATCATGGTGTTGCCAACAAAATGCACCCGGCCAGGGTCGATTCCTTCGCGCCGCAAGTTATCAATGGCGCTCTCCTCGGTGACGAATAGCAGATCGGAGACGCTGTCGGTCAGGGTGCGATTGATCTCCTCCGGCATGCTGCGATCGAATGAACGCAGCCCGGCTTCGACATGAGCAATTAGCGGCCGCGCGGGCCTCGGTAATTTAGCCGCTACCAGCGCGCAGGCCAATGTTGAATTCACGTCTCCTACCACCACCAGCGCCTCGGCCTGCTCTGCGACCAACACCGGCTCAAAACGCCTCATAATTTCAGCGGTCTGTTCCGCGTGAGTTCCCGATCCTACCGACAATGACACCTCTGGCACTGGCAGGTCGAGGTGGGCGAAAAACCCACCCGACATGGGTTCATCATAGTGCTGGCCGGTGTGCACGAGGACCGGCCGAATGCCAGGTCCCCAGCATTCGTGGACAGCGTTGAATTCCCGTATCGCCTTGAATAGGGGTGCAACTTTCACGAAGTTCGGTCGCGCACCAACCACGATGAGAACTTTCATCCAGGTAATCATCCCATCGATCCGGTGGCATTTTCGCGGCTTTTCACCCGCGGAACCTCCCTGATCACCAGTTGTCCGGGAGCGTTCTGATGTCGGCGCGCAATGATGGGCAATGAAGGGAAGGGTGCTGCTGCAAGCGGCGGTGGCGTTCAAGGCAGCAGCCTGGGTTGTGGGGGTTAGCGATGTCCGTTCAGCAGCACATTGGCAAACACTTCGCGATCTACATTTCCCCCGGTGATAATCAACCCGATTCGCTTTCCGCCGAGCGTGCTCTTTTCCTTGTAAGCCGCAGCCAAGCCGGCTGCGCCTGCGCCCTCAACGACATTGTGCGTGTCGGTGAAATACATTCTCATGGCCTGACGAACTTCATCGTCGCTCACTCGGACCATGCGCTCAACGTTCTGAGCAATAATCTCGAGCGGTTCATCATCCGGCTGGCGGCAGGCCATGCCATCGGCAATGGTGGTCGTAACTGGGGCTGCCAAGTTCTTCCCTGCGGCAAATGATAGAGCATAGGCCGGCGCCCCGTCCGCAACCACTCCCACGATCTTCGTTTTGAGCCGCAGGCCGTTCCGCACCGCGCAGGTAGCGCATATGCCCGAGCCCATTCCAATGGGCACGTACACGGTGTCCAGCTCGGGCTGGGCTGAGAACAGCTCCAGCCAATACGTGGCAACTCCTTTCACGATGTCGCGATGATAGGGAGGAACAAAATGCCAACCTTCAGCCGCGGCCAGCTTGCCCGCGTGTTCTCTGGCTTCCTGATAGTCCCGCCCATACTCAACCAGGTTCGCCCCTTGGGCCCGCATAGCAGCATTTTTCTCGACGCTATTACCGAAAGGCACCACCACGGTGACAGGAACGCGAAATCGTTGCCCTGCCAGGGCTACCGATTGACCATGATTGCCACGCGTGGCAGTAATCAATCCGGGAATGTCGGGGGAGCGCCGGAACAGCTCAGCGGCGTAGACTACGGCGGAACGTGCTTTGAATGCCGCGGTGGGAGTATGGTTCTCGTGTTTCACCCAGACCTCGGCTCCCAGTCTTCGCTTCAGCAGCGGCCAGGAAATCTGGGGCGTAGGCTGCATCAGGGCATAAATCAGCTTTTGCGATTCGCGAATTTCATCGACGGTGGGAAGCAAGCTCATAAGGGGCCCGAGAAGATTCCTGGAACCACTATACCGGTTTTCCCGCACGGAATCGGGTGTGATTCAGCCATCCTTCGAGCGCAAGCATCGGCGAGTTGCATACCTCAGCGCAAAGCCGGGTTCTCGGGAGTGAAAACACCCGCGGGATTATCTTTCCAAATCCAGGCATGGACCATCCATGGAGCCTGCGCGACAAAGTGCCCGCCCTGTTCGCGGCATTGGTTCTCGCTCAGTCCGTGGGGGTTGGCTAGGCCAGACAACAGGCACACGTTCTCATGCCGGTGCCAGCGCGCCAAGGATTTTGGGAATGGCGGGTCCAACGGTTGGCCGTCAGGCCCTTCGGCGGCGTTCCAAAGGTAGCTGACAGCAACTAAAGAGTATCCTCCCGGGACAGCCGCATCCTTGTTGTAGAGCAGAATAGGAGGTTTTTCTACGTTGAATTGCTTCACCTCGAGCGTTTGGACGAAATGTAGTCCCATTCCTGGAATATCAGGCCCCAATGGACGATAGCCTTCGGCCTCGGCCACCCGCACGTCCTGATACTTTGCCGTCGCCTGGCGAGCGCGTTCTAATTGGCTTACGGTGTTCTTCAATTCTGTATACGAGGCCGAGGCAGTGGGCGTTGGCGAGGGATGCGTCATCATCGTAGCTGAGGGCTGGCCATCATGGCCGTGAGGGGGCTGTTGTGCCATGGCGGTAACCATGAAGCCAAAACTGAGAACGGTGAGTCTTATGCTTGCACTCATTTTCTTCCTCCGTGTTTTTTGCTTGCCGCGGTGTTTAAACCGGCAGCCGCATCGTTTACAGGGTGTACATTGTTGGCCGATAGCAGCTCGGTCATGTGCCATCCTACGAGGACGGTCCTGAACCTTCCCTGAATCAGGCGTTCAGGTGGCGTTCAGCTGAGTTCTCGTTTTCTTAAGCTGGGAGGAACCGTGCGAGTGCTAGTAGCCGAGGACGAGCCCTCACTAGCGAGGCAACTCACGCTCACGCTTCGTCGCGCTGGCTATGCCGTCGACCATGCCGCCGACGGCGAACGTGCCGATCTGCTGGGAAACGATGAACGCTACGACGCGGTTGTCCTCGATTTAGGGCTCCCCAAGATAGATGGTCTTACCTTATTACGGCGCTGGCGGGAAGCAGGCCAATCCATGCCGGTGCTGGTGCTCACCGCGCGCGCGAGCTGGCACGAAAAGGTTCTCGGTATTGACAGCGGTGCCGATGACTACATGGCTAAACCTTTTCGCATGGAAGAATTGTTGGCGCGCTTGCGCGCTCTCATCCGGCGCTCGAGTGGACAGATCAATCCTGAACTTCGTTGTGGTTCGCTGGTGCTCGATCCACGAACTGGAAAAGTGACCCAAGAAGGTGCGGAAGTGAAACTGACGGGTCACGAATTCCGCGTGCTTTCCTACTTAATGCACCACGGCCGTCGTCTAGTTTCTCAAACCGAGCTCACCGAGCACATTTACTCCCAAGGTTTTGATCGCGATTCGAACACCGTTGAGGTATTCATCGCTCGCCTGCGGCGCAAGCTGGGCTTCTCTTCGATCGAAACGGTGCGAGGACGAGGGTATCGGATGAACGCCTCATGAACTGGCTGCGCTCTTTTCGCTGGCGAATTCTCCTGGGCGCATTTTTCTGGACGCTCGGGCTGATTCCAGTCGGGCATTTGGTTTTTATGGCGGTGCACCACCGGACCCGGCCGCGGATGGAGTTGCTTCCCGTGGCCGCGGGAACAAGCCTGGTTTTCGCCCTTTTCTGTTTGCTGGCCGGGATCTTGTTAATACGCGCGGCCTTGTCCCCTTTCACTCGTTTGCGCAGGCAGTTGACGGGTGTGCGTGAGGGCTCGCGTCCCCGAATTGAAGGCACATACCCGATCGAAGTGCAGCCCCTGGTGAAGGATCTCAATTCCCTACTCGAACACCGCGAACGACTCCTGCGCCGCGCACTGGCGAAAGCCGGTGACCTAGCCCACGGTTTGAAAACGCCATTGGCGGTGCTAGCCCAGGAAGCTGAGCGGGCCCAGGCGGCGGATCAGCAGGAACTCGCGGCTATCATTAGCCTGCAGGTCGAACGAATGCGCCGGCAGGTCGACTACCATTTGGCCCATGCGCGGGCCGCTGGTTCTGGCGATACCCCCGGCACGCGCTGTCATGTGTTGACAGCCGTTGAAGGCTTGGTGCGTACCCTGCGCAGGATCTACGCTGCGGGGGCGCTGGCAATCCGTGTCGATGTTCCAAGCGATCATTTCGTGCGTTGCCCGCGGCAAGACGTCGAGGAAATGCTCGGCAATCTTCTGGACAATGCCTGTAAATGGGCATCGTGCACGGTCACAATACAATCCCTGCGGCAAAATAGCGACATTGTGGTCAACGTAGATGACGACGGGCCCGGTCTACATCCCAGCATGCGCGACTTGGTGCTCGAGCGCGGAGTGCGCGCGGATGAAGCGGCGCCTGGCTCCGGTTTAGGGCTAGCGATTGTGCGCGATCTTGCCGAGCTCTACCAAGGTACGATCTCGTTAGAACAATCACCCGTTGGCGGCCTGCGGGCGCGACTGCGACTACCTGGCTGAATGGCCAGCGGCGGGAACTCGACCGCCAGCAGCGAGAGTTGGTTCGGTGGAGGACAGATATTCTAGTGCGCGGGCGATTCAGGCTTATTAAAAATCCGGGGATCGAGGGTTGGGTTCAGTTGAATGGTTTTGAATTGTACCGTGCTCGCCTCCCGTCCTGCCTGTTTGTTCTCCCGGTGAAATGGTAAATTTAGTCCTTCGACTTGCTTCCAATCGGATAGATCGGTTTCGGTATCTACTAGTCCCGACTGCCCCATGGCCCGGTAGGTCTCTCGCACGATCTTGCCGCTCTGGGGATCAACGAACCACCGCATGGTTACGCCTGGCCCGGCAATATCGAGAATAGCCGTCTCGCTTCCCCCGGAGTTGTCTCTGCCCGCGGCCGAAAAAGAGAATGCGGGATCAGAAACGTGCTGAGCAATATAAATAATGTCGCGGTGAATCTGCTCAATGCTCTCATTTTTACGTGACGAGGGAAGATCCTGCACGCCCATGCCTTGCGCCGCCATAAAAGCCGAATCTGGACTTACAACAAGCGACATGTTGCCTTGCGGAGTCTCGAGATCAAGCTTCATGTGGTCGGGAAAGACAACGGTGCTTTCCGCCTGGATTGTGCCTTCGATGGGGCCACCATGCTGAGTCAACTGGAAATCTGACTTCAACGCTTTCACGCTCTCCAGCTTGGCCAGGCCGCCGAGCGCGTCGGCTACTTTCGTGGCGAGAGCCTGGCCTTCGGGATTCGAGCCCCGGTTCTCGGTGGGGCTCTGATTCTGCGCGGCCGCCGAGGACTGTCCTGGAGGCGGCGGGATGGTGATATCCAAACTGGTGACCGGCCCCAGCGTAGATAACGGCTTGTCGAACTCGGCCGTGTTCCCGACGACGAGCACCGCCAATTCTTGCCTGTGTACGTACTTCTCCGCCACCCGGTTTACTTCGGCGGCGGTGACTTTTTCCACGCCGGCTCGGTAGCGTTCGAGAAAATCCGCAGGATAGCCGTAAAATTCGTAAGCCATACGCTCACGCAAAACCTTCTCCGGAGTATCGAAGTTGAAGACGAAGGCATTCAAAATCGAGTCTTTGGCGCGAGCGATCTCAGCCTCAGTTATGGGACTGGTTTTAAGTTTGTCAATCTCGTCATACAGGGCTTCGATCGATTCCACCGTCGTATTGCTCTTGGTACCCATGGCAAACTGCAAAATGCCGGGATGGTCAAAACGAGTTCCAATACCGCCCCCGACCGAATACGCCAATCCCTTGGCACTACGAATACTCTGGATTAAGCGCGCTGAGAACCCCCCGCCCATCGCCTCATTGAAAACCTCGATGGCGTAATAGTCGGGATTTTTACGTGTCGTGCCCAGAGCTACCATGCGGATCGCGCTCTGGTTTACGTCTTCTTTCTTGATTTGGTAGTAGCCGGCCTTCTGAGATGAGAACTGAATGTCAGGTTCAGGGACAATGGGCCCTTTGGACAATGCGCCAAACAGTTTGCGCAGTCTGGCTTCCATCTGGTTAGAATCAAAATCCCCTAGAACACCGATAATCATGTTGTTGGGATGAACATAGGTGTGATGCCAATTCAAAAGATCCTGCCGTGTAACCGCGCCGATCGAGGCATATTCAGGCACTCGGGCGTAGGGATTGTCGGCTCCGTAGGCGAGCTTGCTGGCTTCGCGTCGCGCCACGTCACTGATTTGATCGTTGCGGCGAGAGATGGCATCGAAGGCCTCACGTCGGGCCAGATCGACTTTATCTTCGCGAAACTCCGGCTCGAGAAGAAGGTCTGAGAAAACGCGAAAAACGTCATTGAAATCTTCTTTAAGACAATCCAGCGAGATCACCGTTGAATCCGCATTGCCTTCCGTTTCAACCTTGGCGGCGCGAATTTCTAGGTAGTCGTCCAGTTGGTCGCCGGTCTCGGTTTTCGTGCCGCCGGTGCGCCAGACCTCGCCATACACTGAAACTAGCCCCACCTTCGAGGCTGGTTCTGAGCGCGAGCCGCCCCGAATCCGTATGGAAGCACTAATCAGCGGCAGCTCGTGATCTTCCTGAAGGAAAATCACCAAACCGTTGGGCAGCTGGATACGCTTCGGTTCCTG
This sequence comes from Acidobacteriota bacterium, assembly GCA_019247235.1. Lineage (GTDB taxonomy): Bacteria > Acidobacteriota > Terriglobia > Terriglobales > Acidobacteriaceae > Gp1-AA145. The sequence continues at coordinate 1,964 of JAFAPG010000476.1, read as the reverse complement.
AGGCTGGAAAGATGGCAGGGGCGGGATGGGGATCTGCTGCCAGGACTGCGCCACCAACTCTGGCGCCAGTGCAATGCACAGCCAGATGATTGAAAGCGCTCGCGTCCTAGGCAACCGCATATTCAGAAGGCAAAGAACCCGCGCACTCATTCGACACCTCCGCTTCCCCCGCCTACGTTTTCAATGACCCCGACGGTGCGATTTGTGGGAACGAAGACCTGGTTAGCGACGCGTCTAATGTCGGCCTTGGTCACGGCATTGATTCGATCTACGCTGCGGAATAGTTCGCGCCAGTCGCCGTATAGGGTTTGATAGATAGCTAGGTCGCTGGCTAGTCCGTCGTTGCTATCGAGACCGCGAATTAAATTCGCCTTCGCCCGGGTTTTGACCATTTTCAGCTCATCGTCGCTGATGTCCTCTTTTTTCAGACGCTCGATCTCGATATGGACCGCCTCCCCTATTTCTTGGGGAGTGTGAGTGGGCATGGGCAAGGCAAAAAAGTAGAACAGGTGAGGATACTTCACCCCGGGAAAACTAGTGCCACCGGCGGCTTCGGAGGCAATTTTTTTGTCCCGCACCAGGGCACGATATAAACGGGACGTGCGTCCCTCCGACAGCAGGTCGGCAAGCGCATCGTACACGGCATCGTCTTTGTCGCGAAAATCCGGGCGGTGATAAGCCTCCAGGTACATGGGCTGGGATCTCTCAAATAACACCACGCGCCGTTCAGAATCCTGCGGCGGCTCAGTTGTAGTGCGCTCATCGGGTTTTTCGTGGGAGGGAATGCGGCTGAAGTACTTCTCAATGACCGCCATGCTCTTGCTGCCATCCAGGTCACCTACGACGGCAACCACCATATTCGAGGGAATGTAATAGCGGTCGAAGAAATTTTGGGCATCGCTAGCCGAGAAGCTATTGAGATCAGAGATGTAGCCAATCGTCGGCCGATGATAAGGATGGGCAGAAAAAGCCTCCCCGAGGAACTGTTCAATCAAACGCCCGGTGGGAGAGCTGTCCGTACGCATACGACGCTCTTCGATCACCACATTACGTTCTTTGTAAAACTCGCGAAATACGGGGCGAGTGAAGCGCGCCGCTTCCAGATACGCCCAAAGCTCCAAGCGATTGACGGCAAATGAGTAGTGATACTCGGTATTGTCCAAACTGGTGGAAGCATTCACGTCTTCGCCGCCGTTGCGCTCGATGATCTCGCTGAACTGGTTGGGAATTACGTACCGCTCGGCGTCTTTGACCGCCTCTTGCCATGCCTGTTCGAGCTCTTTTAATTTCTGTTCGTCGTGGCCGGTGGGCTTGTCGCGCTCATGAAGATAGGCGGCGTACGTTTGTTCCACTTTGTCTAGAGCAGCCTTCTCTGCCGCGTAGTCCTTCGTACCGATGATGTCGGTCCCTTTAAACGCCATGTGTTCGAACATATGCGCCAGCCCGGTTTTGCCCATGGGATCCTGGACCGAACCTACGTCCACGTTGGTGTTGAAGGAGAATACGGGTGCGGTATCGGGACGTCGGCAGACGATGGCGGTCAGACCGTTGGCCAGCACTTTAACCGTAACGCGTTTTTCAAAGCTCGCAAGATCCTGGGCGGAGCAGGTGGTCGAGAGCAGCACGAGAAGGGCGAGGAATCGGCAACAAGAGCTTGACATCCAACCTCCAAAGACTCAGGGAAATAAAGATTTGACGGGAGGAGACGGGAGTTTGTCAAACTTCACCCGGGGCATAGCGGACGCATGTTCCTGGTTTCCAGCTAGAGTACTCTCAGGGCACCCTCGACCCGATTGCGCCCCTTCGCCTTGGCGGCATAAAGCGCCTGGTCGGCCAGTTTGAGCAAGGATTCTGTGCTGGTAATGTCGGAATGGAACCAGGCTACCCCCACACTGCAGGTGACAGTCAGCTCATGGTCGGCAGAAACCAGGTGTTGATGGGATAACTGGCGCTGCAGCTCATGG
>JAFAPG010000283.1 GCA_019247235.1 Acidobacteriota bacterium | reverse complement strand
ACTGCCGGACGGCGCGGAGGCATCGAAAGCAGAGGTCTCATACCAGCCATTAGAAATGGTGGTCTGGGCTTTGGGACTACGTACGGTCTCATAGTTGAAAAATCCGAAAATCTTATTTTTCCAGATCGGACCGCCTACGCTGCCGCCCACTTGATTAAAGAAGCTGTTGTCGCGCAAGACCTTGTTATGTTGACCATTGAAGGGTTGATAGGCGTCAAGCCCCGGCCGATGAGCGTCAAAAAATAAACTGCCATGGTACTGGTTGGTGCCGCTTTTCGAGGTGACTTGAATTTGAGCGCCGCTGAAGCGCCCGGCCTCGGCATCATAAGCATTCGAGACCACCTTCACATTATCGACCGATTCCTCCGATGGCGTGACTATGGTCGTGCCACCCCAGACCGCGCTAACGGTGCTGATTCCGTCAATGGTGATGCTGTTGTTCTCATATTGTTGGCCAACGGCAAGAGTCTGCGGGCCATTTTCAGTTTGAAATATTCCCTGATTACCGCCCGTTGCCCCGGGCCCCTGAGTACCTGGAAGGTTCTGAGCGCCACCACCGCTGGCTTGGGCGCTATCGCCGAAGACTCCCGGTGCCAACTGGGTGAGCTGAAAGACGTCCCGCCCAAACGAGGGCATATGTTCGATCTGGTTACCCGTAATTGTGCCACTCACCGTCGCGGTCTCGGTATCAAGAGCTTGAGTTACTCCTGAGACAGTTACAATATCCTGCGAGCCTCCAACCTCAAGCTGCAGGTCGAGCGCATTGGGCTGTTCCGGGATAATCTGCACATTTTCAAGTACTTTTTGTTTGAACCCCTGAGCCTCTGCGGTAAGCCGGTAGGGCGCCGGCGGCAAGGCGTGGAATTGATAAATGCCGTTGCCATCAGAGATTGAAGCCAAAGTATGATCGGTATTGGTATCAACCAGGGTCACCTTAGCACCGGCAACGACCGCTCCCTGAGGGTCCGTGACCGTGCCCTGGAGTGAAGCGCGATATTGCGCCTGCGCTGAGACTGCCAACCACATAAAGCAGAAAGTGGTCGCCCAAGTTCGTGAGGGGATCAAACCGGCCACACTATCTCTGCTCCCCACGCGGGCGCTTATCCCAGCTGCCTGAAGCCAGCTCATATTCCACCTCCAAAGATGTCGATTCGGTGGACCCACAGGGCCTGGCATGGCCACGGTCACGCAGGCTACAAAATCGGTGTAAGAGATTTGCCTATCATAGGGTCCATTTGAGGAACAATCGGGTGTTCCGAGGAGAGAAGCTGGGGATGTTCATGCATGCTGTACGATCCTGCTCGAGTCTACCCGCAGGAACTCGACAAGCCTTAGGGCGGAAAACTTTTTTTTGCTGGGGAATTCCAATGCTTAGCCGAGAGGGTGGCCGACGAAGAAACAACTGCCAGGCAGAGGGTGACCCATACCTGGTGTGAAACGACTTCGGTTGTGAAATTATATTCCTGCTATTTGGAAGGCCCAGCGAACAGGGGCTGCGATGAAGAAAAAAATGATGAGAGTCGAAGGTCGTGCACGGTAGCACTATCTGTATGCCACATTTACGCTATGTTTTTCGTTGCTTGATGGTTCTTGCTTGCGGCGCGCGAGCCGGGTCAGCGCTGGATTACTACAATCACGTGGTATTCGACAACAGTCTTACCGCAGATAGTTATTACTATAGCGGCGGAGGTGGAACGGCACCGAGCAGCATCGCACTTCCCGGGGGCACGCTGCCGGTGGACACGGGAATCTTCTTGAGTCCGCCCAATGCGCTTCGTCTAGAGTGGCGATCGGCTCCGGGTGGGAGTTGGTACGGGGAGGTACGCGTAGTCGACATCCGTAACCGACAAACTGACTTCCGCGGGGACATGCTTCAGTTTTGGTGTTTCGCTCCGAACCCCATCGCAGTCGCGGATTTGCCCCTGGTCCAACTGGAAGATAGTGAACATGATTTTTCCATTGCCGTCGGTTTGAACAAATTTCTCAGCGAGTTGCCGGCACGACGATGGGTGGAAGTAAAAATGCCACTGGGGCAGTTTACGACCGAGTCCTTTCACCTCTTCGATCCACATCACCTGCATAGCGTTTTCTTCGAACAGGGATTGGCTGACGATAGAGCCCATACCTTAATCGTTGACGAGATCAAAATCGATAGCCCGCCGGCAACCTTGAGCACGCCGTTGCCAATCCCGCAGAACCTTCACGCCATCGGCTACGATCGTCACATTGATCTGAGCTGGAAAGCGATTGCCAACGTAGATCTCCAGTACTACTCCATTTATCGGTCACTGGATGGAAGGAAATTCGATCCGATCGGCATCCAGGCACCCGCTATCAGCCGTTATTCGGATTTTATCGGTCGCTCGGGGCAAAAGGCCTTCTACAAAGTGATCTCGGTCGACCGCGCCTACCGTCATTCTGCGTTCTCTGCCATAGCGTCGGCTTCAACCAGGCAACTCACCGATGATGAGCTGCTCACGATGTTGCAAGAAGCTTGCTTTCGCTACTACTGGGAAGGCGGGCAAACGCTCTCCGGCGCGGTCCCGGAAAATATTCCCGGTGACGAACGCCTGGTGGGTACCGGCGCCACCGGATTCGGAATAATGGCGCTAATCGTGGGCGTGGATCGCGGATTTATCAGCCGCGATGAAGGCGAAGCGCGACTTATCAAAATCGTTAGCTTTCTTGAAAAAGCACCTCGTTATCACGGCGCTTGGCCTCACTTCTTGGACGGGAACTCCAGCGGGATGCTACCGCTGTTTGGAATGTTCGACAATGGAGGCGATCTGGTTGAAACCGCTTTTCTCATGGAAGGCCTGTTGGCCGCGCGGCAATATTTTAACGGGCCCAACGTGGTTGAACGAACCCTCTACAACGACATCTCTCAGTTGTGGGAGTCAGTCGAGTGGGAATGGTATCGGCGTCCCCCCCAAAATGATGCTCTTGTGTGGCACTGGTCACCAAGATGGTCGTGGGTCATCAATCATCGCCTGACTGGATTCAACGAAACCATGATCGCCTATCTGCTGGCGATCGCCTCTCCCACCCACGCGGTGCCTGCCGCTCTCTATTACACAGGATGGGCGGGCCAATCGCAGGTGGCAGTGCTCTACCGAGAAGGCTGGTCTGGATTCAATGAAGGCGATCACTACTACAATGGCCACAATTATTACGGTATTAAGCTGGATGTTGGTGTCGGAAGCGGGGGTCCGCTGTTTTTCATTCATTATTCCTACATGGGTTTCGATCCCCACGCATTACAGGATCGCTACACCAACTATTTCGAGAACAATCGCAATCTAGCACGAATCAACTACGCGTATTGCGTCGAGAACCCCGGCCATTATTTAGGCTACGGCAAAGACACCTGGGGCCTAACCGCCAGCGATGACCAGATCGGCTATTTGCCTCATGGACCCGCGACTACGACCGATAATGGGACCATTACGCCAACCGCCGCCTTAGCTTCGTTCCCCTACACTCCGGAAGAATCGATGGCTGCCTTAAAGCATTTTTACCGTGATCTTGGTGACCGGCTCTGGGGAATCTATGGACCGCGGGATGCCTTTAACCTTACCCACCACTGGTTCTCACCAATCTATATGGGACTGAACCAAGCCCCTATCGTCGTTATGATCGAAAATTATCGCAGCGGTCTGATTTGGAAGCTCTTTATGTCGAACCCAGAAATCCAGTCTATGCTGGCTAAGTTGAATTTGGCCGGAACAGCTGAGCAAAAATGACGGGAAGCGGCAACCTACATTCCTCGCGTGCGGGATGGGTGAACGACACTCACCCTGAGGTCACGCTCCGATTGGCCAATCGCTAGTTCCTAATGCGAATACTCTAGAACTTAGCGCTTGTTGTCGGGAAACTGGTTAGCATGCCACCTTATCGGGGTCAAAAGTGGGTGACTTCAGTTGCGGCGAAAGTCGCCCAACCTTATTGATTGACCAATGGTGCGGCAGCACACACCGCCCGTGTTTTGGCACGCGCCCCGTGCCGTAATGGTCGTTAGCCATCACACTAAAGCGCGCGGCATCGTCAACACAGTCGATCCATTTGCCTCGAGCCACCAAAGACACATTCACCATATAGTCGCCCGGTATCAGAGAAACGCTGGGTATGTCGCAAACGAACCTACGCTCGCCGCAGACCTCCTCATTGGCGCAGTTTGGATCGAAACCACTGTTGGCCACAAATATGGCTTCGTCGAGCAGGGAGTTGAAGGATACCAACACATCGACATGCCTGGTTGGTCGCCGTAATCGGCAATCCACTCGTATTTGTAGTGGTGCTCCATAGGGAAGAAATGTCTTCAAGGGAAAACCATCCCCGGTGTATAGTCCCAAGCGCTCGAGGACAGGCGTCTTGAATTCAGAGGCGCGTCTGCCTGTTACACGAAGGTCGAGCAGGCCGAGATCGGACTGGGATGCTTCGCCAAAGACGCTATTCACGTAGAAATTCATGGCATCTTCGACCGCGCCGTCGAAGGCCATCTTTCCCTGGCAGAGGATTATGCCACGCTGGCACAGATGTTTAATGGTGGCGAGGTTGTGGGAAACAAACAGTACGGTGCGTCCCTGTTTGCTGACATCTTCCATCTTGCCCAGACACTTCTTCTGAAACGCCATGTCCCCAACTGCCAGAACTTCATCGACGATCAGAATTTCCGGCTCGAGGTGGGCCGCCACGGCAAACGCCAGGCGCACAAACATTCCACTGGAGTACCTCTTCACTGGGGTATCGAGATAGCTATCGATTTCTGAGAAGGCAACGATCTCGTCAAGTTTCGCGTTAACCTCTGCCTTGGTCATTCCCAGAATGCTGCCGTTCAAGAAAATGTTCTCGCGACCGGTGAGGTCGGGATGAAATCCGGTACCAACCTCAAGCAGGCTTGAAGCTCGCCCGCGCAGACGCGCGTACCCAGAGGTTGGATCGGTAATTCGGGAAAGAACTTTCAACAGAGTGCTTTTGCCCG
>JAFAPG010000746.1 GCA_019247235.1 Acidobacteriota bacterium | reverse complement strand
GAAACCGTACGCACTTTGCTCTCAATCGTGGCGCGCTCTTCAGGCGACAGACCACGCCAATGGATGGCAATGCCGCCGGCTTTGGTCTCTAAGCGAGGACCAAGACCAGCCGAAAGTAGGGACTGATTCGCCATTTGCAAGGCCGTGCGCTGTTCGCTTGGCAAGGAATCGACCTCGTAGGAGCCATCCGCATAGAGCCGCTCGGCCCCGTGGCTTCCCCAAATTTCAGGATGCGGATGAATCCCGCTAAGAAAGAGCAATTCCGTTGCCGCCCGTCCGCTTACCAGGACCACGCGGGTTCGGCTGCGCATAATCTTAGTCACCAATTCGGGGATCTCACGATAGGGGAAGGCACGAGTACGATCAGGGGTAAAAGGGGCTAGGGTGCCGTCGTAGTCAAGCAGCAGGGCGCGGCTGGTGGCTTTCCGCAGCTGCTCGAAGAATGCGGTGCATAGTTCGTAATGTTCGGAGCTCTTGATTGGGCTCCGCACATTGCTCAACGGCTTGCTCCTCGAGGTCACGCTTTCCACTAAAGTCCTCAGGCGCTCGACAATCGTCGTTCTCAGCTCTCAACAACTCATCGGCTGCGAAGAAGCGGAAAGACCGACCGCGAACCCGAGACTGTCGAGCGCGAAGAAAGGCAAGCCGAGCACTCGATCAAGCGGCTCGAATGGAACTGGACGCCGCCCCAAACCGCGCGCCACAGTTACTGAAGGGAGTCTAGCATGGACGTCAAATTTGCGAGCAGCTGAAGGTACATTACAGCTTTTTCTCGTATTCAACTGAGCACTGTCATATTCGCCAGCCGTCGCCATTGCGAGCGACTGAAGTTTGCGGTGAATGCCGGGCATGGCGCTAGGCGAAACGGCCAGGGCTGCACAACCAGCTCAGCGCATAAAGCGGACGGGTTGATGGCCTACCAACTGCTCCCTGCTGGGCATGAGAACGTACGGCTCTATCAAGAGGGCGCGAAGTTTACCAATCGACGGAGCTGAGATTTTTCTTATAGCCTGCGACGAGGGCGAACCCTTTCCGCCCCCATTCACCGGGTCCGTCTTAGGTCCAGCGGAACCAACGCACAGCGCAGGCAAACGAGATCCCGCCCCACAAAACCATGATCAATAATCTTCCGCTCTGCGACAGTAGAGAGGCTCCCTCGAGGATCGTGGCACGCAAGGCGTCGTTCAAAGCGGTCAAAGGTAGCGCCTGGATAAAAGGCTGGACTACGGCGGGAAATCGTTGGTAGGAAAAGAACACCCCAGAAAAGATCCACATCGGCATCATAATCAGATTGATCAGCCCGCTGACACTTTCAATCTTTTGCGCACGGCTAGCGGTTAGCAATCCCAAACCCCCGAAGGCAATCGCCCCAATTGCTCCGATCAGGAGCACGCTCAACAATGATCCAAGTACCCGCATGCGAAACATTAAGACGCCAAATCCGAGCAACAAACCTACCTCAATGACCATCAGGATCAAGCGGCTACTGGCAAGCGCCAGGAGAAAATCTCCACGTCGCATAGGAGTGGCGACAAAACGTTTCAGCAACTTGCGCTGGCGCATGTCGACCAGGGCAAAGCCGATGCCCCACATTCCGGAGTTCATTAAGTTCATGCCCAATAACCCGGGAATCAGGAAATCGATATATCGCGATCCCGGCTCGCTTGAGACCACAGATTGCGTGCCTAGCACATCCTTTCGCCCGGCTCCGGCCTGCAAGGCATCGTTCACTGCAAGTTTTGACAGCACACTTTCTGGGCGCGCTGGATCATAGTGATACTGGACTTCCTGGCCCGAGAGGGCTTCGACCACCAAATCATACTTACCCAGGCGAAGACCATCCCTGGCTTTCCCTTCAGTGACCACTTCGGCACGAATGGCACTGTGCCGGGCTCCATTTTTGAGCAACGAAAGCGTCGGCATAGCCCCTGGTCCAGAAACGATGGCAATGCTGGTGCGATCAGCGGGTCGGTTGCGGAAGGCGAATCCCAGGCCCAAGGCCAACAGCAGCGGGAAACCAAAAACCCAAAACATCACCTCTCGCTCGCGTGCTAGTTCCAGCATGCGTGCCCCCAAGAGGTGGCGAAATCCAGCCCAGCGACGGTTCTGCGTGCGGGAACCATCCTGAGGACCGTTGGCGGAAGTTGCAGAAACTGGTCGAGCGGTAGACATAAGCCTCTCTACAAACGGGTCGACTACGCCGCGGCAGACATCTACGTCAGTCCTCTCGCAGGTGGCGGCCGGTCAATCGCATGAACACGTCTTCCAGACTGGCTTGCCGCGTGGTCAGGTGCTCTAGCTCTAGGGAGCGCTCTTCGATCGTATCGAGCAGCGCGGGAATGGTCTTATGCGGCGCACGAACCGCAAGGCTGCATAGCCCGTCTTCGTGGCGGACGGAATCGACACCAGGCAACAACCGCCAGGTGCTGTCTTCGACCTTCGCCTCACCTCCCAATGAAAACTCAACCACATGATGACCTCCCAGCTTATCAATCAGTTCGGAGGGAGTTCCTTCCGCAATCACTTGCCCGTGGTCAACAATGGCAAGCCGATCGCACAGACGTTCGGCTTCATCCATGTAATGAGTGGTCAGTAATACCGTGCCCCCACCCTCGAGAAACCCGCGAATAATCTCCCAAAGCTGGCGTCGGCTTTGGGGATCGAGGCCGGTAGTCGGTTCATCGAGAAACAGTACTTTGGGCGAGGCGACCAGGGCGGTCGCCACCGCCAGCCTTTGCTTCTGTCCTCCGGAAAGTTTACCTACCAAGGCATCGGCCTTCTCATTCAGCTGCAATGCCTCGAGCACGATCTCGGGATTATGCGGCTCGCGGTAGAAGCTCGCGAATAGCTCCAGCGTCTCCCGCACCGTCAACTTCTCCGAGAGACGAGTCTCTTGCAGCGAAATACCGATCTTCTCTCGCAAATCGCGGGCGTGTCGGCGCCAACTTTTGCCGAGAATGGTGACCTGCCCAGAGCTCGGCTCAAGCAGACCTTCCAAAATTTCGATGGTCGTGGTTTTCCCCGCGCCATTCGGGCCGAGCAGAGCAAAACATTCTC
>JAFAPG010000206.1 GCA_019247235.1 Acidobacteriota bacterium | reverse complement strand
GCGCCAGCTCAGACATAGATAGGTATCCCCGACGCCGACTTATGGTCCGCTTGGTTCTTGCTGGTTCAACTTCCGGTTTTTTATGTCAGTATCGCACTAGCGCTGACCAGAAGTTAACTTCCCAATTGCTGGCGATCCCATTCACTGTGACGGCCGTCCTTCGGAAGCTCCAGGCAGCGGCTACATGGAAGCAACGCTGGGCTCATTGCGAATCCGCCCGGAGCACCCGCGCCCGCACTCTGGTCCAATGAATCGGGGATTTTTGGCAATTCGCACCTTAGTTACGACAGGATCCACGTGTGTGGCTCCCCGAGCCGGAATGAAGGTTGCAAGTAGGGCCGGGCAGAAAGAGCGGCACGGACGAAAGCGATTGGGTTATGGGTGCCAAGCCCGAACTTCACGCTGGAGAGCACGCCCGAAGCCGCGGCGGACAAGCCTTGAACCTCCGTGATTGAATGGAGCTTGGCTGGCCAACACTAAGGCAACTTCCGAAACCATGAAGAAGGTCTCGCTCATCACGGACGGCTCCTGTCTCGGCAATCCCGGGGCGGGTGGATGGGCTTGTATTCTCAGGTTTGGAGGCGTCAAGAAGGAGTTCTTTGGGTTCGATCCGCACACCACGAACAACCGGATGGAGCTGATGGCGCCGATCCAGGGCTTGCTTGCCCTAAGGGAACCCTGCGAGGTCGAGATCACGACCGACTCCGAGTACGCACTTCATGGGATCACACAGTGGATGGTCAAATGGAAGCGGAGGCAGTGGTGGAGAAAGCATGAGCCCGTGCGCAACGTCGACCTCTGGATGGAACTGGACAAATCGGCCTCTCTCAACAAGACAACCAGGTTGTGGACCAGAGGCCACGCCGGCCACAAGGATAACGGCCGCTGCGACTGGTTGGCTCAAAACGCGGCGGCCACCCAGAGAAGTTGCTGGGCGGAAGACGACCCCATGCCCCCCTACTTCTGAACCTGGGTACAGATTACGTGCCGCCGAAACCGCAACCGGGTCTCTTCGAAGATTTCGAATCCGACGAAGAGGATAGGAGAGCGCAGAAACCGGTGGTCCAGGTACCCGGTACTGCTGGGAAGGGGATCACCACGAGCCTTACTTTGCACTAAACTGCCCGTAGAATCAATCTCTTGAATGGTGTTTGTATTTTCATCCTCCACTTTGATTTTGAAGTTAAGCCAGACCACCGGGTTCCTGCTGCTCTCCTGGTTCTGCCGTGGGGAGCCCATCCGGCCAGCTGCCCGGTGCGGGCGGTCAAGGAGTAGCTCGAGCGGGTTTCCGTTCCGCGGTGTCGATCGCCACGGCCGCATTGCGCCCTGAGGCCCTGCAGCCGGATTCGGTGGGACGATCCTGAAGCGATGCCGCGCGGGCCGGCCCCAATCCCACTTCGTATGCCGAGCATTCGCTGTGGGCGCGATTTGCGACGCAGCCAGCGGTCGACCGCGCCACGAAGCTCGAAATCATGCGCCAGAACCGGGCATCGCTCGCTGGTCACGCAGCGGCCTACATCCGCGAGGGTCAACTATTTCGATCATTCGCTCGGATAAACGCACCGCCAAAGCCGGCGATTGACGCCGTGCAACCTCCGATGAGCGTGAGGCAATACGTCGCCACGGCTTGAAGGAGGCCGTTGCAATGGCGCGAAATGCAAAATCGAAGAGGAAGAGGGCTCCCAAAACGGTCCTGAAACTCCCAGATCTTGAACAGTCTAAGTCGGCCGTTCTCAACAGCTTGACCTCGCCCAGTTCTCAACGTTCCTACGATCACGCGATTCGCGAATTCACTGACTGGTACTGCTCCGAGCCGCGTCTGGCTTTCAATAAGACCGTCGTGACTCGATATCGAATCTCGCTGGAGCAGCGACAATACGCTCCTTCGACAATCAACCTGAGATTGGCGGCCGTGCGTCGGTTGGCTTATGAAGCTGCAGATTGCGGTCTCCTGAGCCCTGACTTGGCTGCCGGGATTCGCCGCGTAAAGGGCGCTCGCCGGCTCGGCGTTCGCATCGGCAACTGGCTCACGGCCGAGGAGGGCAGGCGACTGGTTGGCGCATTTGGAACATTGACACTCAAAGAGCGAAGGAACCGAGCCATGATCGCTGTCTTGATCGGCTGTGGCCTCCGAAGGGCGGAAGCTGCAGCTCTGAAGCTGGAGGACGTCCAACTCCGAGAAGGACACTGGGTGATTGCCGATCTGAACGGAAAAGGCGGTCACATCCGCACTGTTCCGGTGCCAGACTGGGTGAAAAGATCCCTTGACGAATGGACTGCGCTCGCCTCAGTCACATCAGGCCCGTTGTTTCGAGCCATCAACAAGGCGGGGAGAGTGTGGGGAAACGGTTTCACGCCCAAGGTAATCTGGTCCATCGTAAAGGAGGGAGCCGTCGGCTGCGGTTTGACAGGGCTTGCCCCACATGACTTGCGAAGGACATGTGCCCGACTGTGCCATCAGGCTGGCGGTGAGCTCGAACAGATCCAGTTTCTTCTCGGACACGTTTCAATCGAAACCACAGAGCGGTACCTAGGCTGTAAGCAGCGCTTTCAAAACGCCGTGAACGACGCCATCGGGCTGGATCCAAGCGATCCGTGAGCCGAAAGCCATGACTACCGCTCGGCCGACTTATCGATACAAATCCGGGCAACTTCCTCGATGCTCGAAGATGGCCAGTGTCCGGATGGCCGACTTGTCATTACCGATTCATTTGACAGCCAGGCGAGGAGCGCAACTCCGCCACTCAAACCTAAGGACTAAAATTTTCTGACAATTTGTAGAATTCACCTCTCGCCGTTCGTCGTTATAGTGAAGGCGGGCAACTGGCCCGACTGAAGACCATTTTAGGAGACGACATGCCGCAATATCTGGTCGCTGGTTACCTCCCCGACAACTTTGACCCGTCCACACTGAACCCAGCAGTGACGGAGGGGATTCACGCGCTCAACAGGGAAATGGACGCTGCTGGCGTGACGAAGTTTGCCTGTGGGCTGGGCAAGGCGCACACGCTGCGGGCGCAGCGCAACGGTGAAGTGCTCATCACCGACGGGCCTTACCTGGAAGCCAAGGAGCACGTGGGCGGGTTTTCGATACTAGAATGCAGCGACATGGACGAGGCGATGGCGTGGGCGCGCAAGGCCGCAAAATTAAGCGGTGGGGCGGTCGAAGTGCGAGAGATTTTCTTCATGCCGGCCCCTGAAAAGAACTGAGCGTCTCCGCAGCGCGAACTGGCGCTGGGCATTTGGCGTCTCAGGATTCAGCGGCAACAGACTTAAGGAAACTAAGAAGACAGGTGCGCGGCGGCGACAGGCCACTGCACGCTGAAAAACAAGGTTGCCGGGACCGTAATCAAGAGCTTCGCACTGCTGGTTGTGCTCGGTGCGGCGTACCTGACCACGGCGCACCAGGCGATGGCACAGGGTACCACCGCACCTTATCCAAAGATGGCCCCGATCGACCAATACCTGATGGAAAAAAACGCCGAGATTCAATTGGCGCGAAGTGCCGCTCCCGATTCCATATCCCGCGACGCGACGGTCCTGATTCTGGGACGCCAGGGCTATGAGACAGCGGTTCAAGGAAAAAACGGTTTCGTCTGCACGGTGGGACGGGCGTGGGGAGCGGCATTCGACTGGGACGAATTCTGGAACCCGAAGGTGAAGGCTGCCGATTGTCTGAACCCCCAAGCTGCGCGTTCGATATTACCCTCCGCTTATCTGCGCGCCAGGATGGTGATGACGGGTCATTCCAAAGCGGAGATCGTATCGGCAGTCAAAGCGGCGTATGGTAATAAACAACTGCCGGAGCTCGAAAGCGGCGCTATGGATTACATGATGTCGAAATCGTCCTTTCTAACCGACCGGGGGACGCACAACATGCCTCATGTAATGTTCTACACTTTGGTCAACGACGGGAAAGACTGGGGTTCCGGCGCAGAGGGTGCGCCGGTTCTGTCCGCTCCCTATTGGTTCTTTTCTCCGCAGGAACCATCCGAAATGAAAGGGCTGCCACCGATTCTTTTGTTCTTAGTCGCGGTCCCAAATTGGTCCGACGGAACGCCTGCGGGCCAGCATATTGACTGATACAGGCGCGGTTTGGCGGCGAGAGCGACCGTGCGCGCCAGCGACCTTCTGCGCTTCACCAAATCACCGAAGTAACGCGTTTGCCTGACGATGGTTAAGATGGAGTCAGGCAAACATGAGCGATGTCCACAAGACGATCGAGGCGATGTGGAAGGTCGAGTCTACGCGGCTCATTGCTGCGATTTCCCGCGTCACCCGCGATATCGGCGTTGCCGAGGAACTGGCCCAGGACGCGCTGGTTGCGGCCCTTGAACGGTGGCCCGAAGAAGGTATCCCCGAGAATCCCGCTGCGTGGCTGATGACGGCGGCGAAGCGGCGCGCCATCGATAGTCTGCGCCGTGGGCAGATGCTTGTACAAAAGCACGAAGAAGTCGCTCGGGAGCTTGAGGTGCAACAACAGCGGCTCGGAGAGGCGATGGACCAGGCTCTGGATCAGGTCATCGACGATGACGTGCTGCGCCTTGTTTTTACCGCGTGCCATCCGGTGCTTGCGGTGGAAGGACGCGTTGCGCTTACCTTGCGTTTGATTGGCGGCCTCACTACGGTGGAGATCGCCCGGGCCTTTCTCGTACCTGAGAAAACGATAGGACAGCGTATCTTTCGCGCCAAGAAGACTCTCTCGGAAGTTCATGTGCCCTTTGAGACGCCGCGCGGGGACGAGTTGCGCCGCAGGGTGCAGTCAGTACTTTCCGTCGTCTACTTGATCTTTAATGAGGGGTATACCGCGACCTCAGGAGAGGAGTGGATGCGGGCTGCACTCTGCGACGAGGCGCTGCGGCTC
>JAFAPG010000144.1 GCA_019247235.1 Acidobacteriota bacterium | reverse complement strand
AAGGCTGTGTAGCGTCATTGCCTCAGCACGACACGAGCTCTGAGTCTGAGTCGTAGTTGCAGCCAAGGACCAGTCGTCGAGCAATTGCGGTTCGCCAATCTTTAACCCGGCGTTGAAGAGTTCGATATTGCCCAGGTTTGAACCGGTCCGGCATTTCGGCATTAAGTCGACGAAAGGGGCTTTTGGCCGCTGGGTGGGCCTCCTCGTTCAGCCATCGCAGCAGAAGAGGCCAGACCTCTTCATACGGATCGGGACGTGTGCGCCAGGTGTGAGGCTTGGCATCGGAGCGTCGTTTCCTGTATGGAGCCCGGACTTCGCCGTGGCGCCACGCGGTTTCGAGACTGCGAACGAATTGATCAAGTTCCAGAATCGCTGGGCTAGGTTCAGTATCGGCGCCTGCTTCGAGCCGAGCTATTTCTTCCTGCGCCTGTCGAATCTGACTCAAGAGCTCCAACGGGTCCAGGAGGCGAACTGCTGTCGAAGCCGCTGCTTCACACCAGAACATACTCTTTCATCAGCAAGCAGTTGCTCGTAAGGCGTGGCCGGCGTGTGATATTTCTTGACCACTTTGCCACCTTGCCGCATTTTGGATTTGAGTTTGAAAGAGGGCTGGAAGAAATTGACGTAAAGGCGTGCGAGAGACTGTAACAGGAACTGTGTAAATGGGTGGAGCAATAATATCAGAGCGCATCGAGTAAGTCAGGTTTGAGCCGATCGCCGAAGATCATCATCAGCTGATTCATCACTATATCCCAGCCTTGGCGTTTATTCCAGCGGTTGGAAAAATTGCGGATGTTCAGAAAGAGGATTTTGATGACTGCATCGTCGTTCGGGAAGATCTTGCGGTTGGAGATGTTCTTGCGCATCTGCGAGTGCAGGCTTTCAATGGCATTGGTGGTGTAGATAATGCGGCGCAGCTCGACCGGATATTTGAAGAAGGTGGTCAGCTCCTCCCAATGATTGCGCCACGCCGCTACGGAAGCGGGATAGCGAGTTTCCCAGGTTTGTGCAAAGCGGTCCAGCGCGAGTTGTGCTCCCTCGACGGTCGACGCCGTATAGATCGGGCGCATGCCGGCGCACACCGGCTTGCGGTCCTTCCAGGAAACGAATTTCGTCACATTACGGATGTGATGCACGACGCAGAGCTGGACGTCGGCTTGCGGGAATACGGATTCCACAGCATTGCGCAAGCCGGTCAATCCGTCGCCGCAAACGATCAGCACATCATGCGTGCCGCGAGCTTTGAGATCGTTGAAAACCTTGAGCCAGAAGCGGGCGCCTTCGGTCTCTTCGATCCATAGCCCGAGCACTTCCTGTTTGCCGGAAAGGCTAACGCCCAAAACGGTGTACACGCATTTTTTGAGCACGCCTTTATCGCTGCGCGCGGCCACGCGCAGGCCGTCCACAAAGATAATCGGGTAAACGCGCTCTAAAGGTCGGCTTTGCCATTCCGCAATCTGCTGCTGCAGCTCTTCGGTCACGCGGGAGACAAACTGGGGCGAGATCTCCACGCCATAAATCTCTTTGACGTGCTGCTCGATCTCACGAGTGGTCATGCCACGCGCATAGAGCGAGACGACGGCCTCGCCGAAGTTGCCCATCGAGGTTTGGCGCTTTGCCACGATCTTCGGCTCGAAACTGCTGTTCCGGTCGCGCGGCGTTTCGATGCCGATTTCCCCGAAATCGCCCCGAACCGTTTTGGCTGTGGCGCCGTTGCGCGAGTTGCCGCTGCCGCGACCCTCCGGATCGTGCTTGGCATAGCCGAGGTGCTCTTCCAGTTCCAGTTCCAGAAAGGCCTCCAGGGTGTCCTTCACTAGTTTTTGAAACCGTTGCTTGGTGTCGACGGCTTGGGTGCCACCGCCGGCGCGCACCTGGTCCATCAGTAACTTCTTGAAATCCGTTGCATTTTCCGAGCTGGCAGCGAGTGCCGTCTCTAGTGGTTGTGTTGTTTGCGTCATGGAGCCATTTCCTTTCGGGTTCATTTTCGTTTACGGTTTAGCTCCACCGAAT
>JAFAPG010000002.1 GCA_019247235.1 Acidobacteriota bacterium | reverse complement strand
TAAAACACTCGTGGTGGTTCAGGTTGCCTTAGCGTTGGTTTTGTTGATTTGCTCTGGACTGATGATCCGCACCTTTCGCGCCCTTACGCGCGTTTCCCCGGGATTCAGCGATCCCAATAGCATTGCATCCTTCGACATCTTTATTCCCACGTCTCAAGTTCCTGACACCAACCGCATCGATGTTTTGCGCATGCAGCAGGCCATTGTGAACCAGCTTGCAACTGTTCCCGGAGTCAGTTCGGTTGCCATCAGTACAAGCCTTCCCATGCTCCCGAACCCATCTCTCGATTCGCTTTATGCCAGCGATCACGCTTACAAAGAAGGAGACATGCCGCCCTTAAGCGTGGAGAAGTTTGTATCACCGGGGTTCTTTAAAACCATGGGCGTACCGCTAGTTGCCGGACGAGACATGACTTGGGAGGAAGAGCTTCAGAAACGGCCAGTTGTCATTGTCTCGGAAAATCTTGCTCGCAAGTACTGGGGCTCGTCAACCGCTGCCATAGGGAAACTGGTGCACCTTGGTTCGAACGAGCCCTGGCATGAGGTCATTGGAGTGGCAGGCGATATGTACGATAACGGCGTAAACCAGGATCCGCCCACAGCAGTTTATCGGGGGCTGTTCCAAGAAAAGTTTGCGACGCAAAAAGAACTCGTACGCCGCTACGTGCATTATGTGATTCGCACGCCCCGAGCTGGGTCCGCTTCGTTTTTTAGCGATAGCGAGCGCGCGGTGTGGTCAGTAAACCACGATTTACCGCTTGCTTATAACAAGACGATCGGCGAGCTGTACACCAAATCCATGGCGAGGACTTCATTTACTCTGGTTCTGTTGTCAGTAGCTGGAGCCATGACGTTGCTGCTGGGCATTATCGGACTTTACGGCGTAATCGCATATGCAATCTCGCAACACACGCGCGAAATTGGCATTCGCATGGCTTTGGGCGCGCAGCGCGCGACGCTCACACGAATGTATATCCGCGAGGGGCTAATACTGACGGTCATTGGAGTAGTTGGCGGTGTTGCGGTCGCCCTTACGACAATGCGTCTGATGAGTTCGCTGCTGTATCACGTGAGCCCGATGGATCCACGGACGTATGTAGCGGCAACGCTTTCGATCGTAGCCATCGCGTGGATTGCCACGTACGTGCCATCACGAAGAGCGGCCGTCGTGGATCCCGTGCATGCGCTGCGGTCAGAATGACAGGACAATAATCTAACTCGCCAGCAAATGTGTCAGCAGAAATTAGGACCAGACAGAGCCTACGATGTCACGGCAAGTGAACTGGGGGCTCTTCACGGCAAAGGACTTCCAGCGCTCGATGTCACAATTGATTAAGTCTGTCTCGCGATTGCTAAAAAAATCTTACGTCTCTGCCAGAGTGCTGACATATTCATACGCAACACCATGGGTGGTCCAGCTTCGGGATGGCCGACAATCCACCAACTGATTTTAGATCGAGCGAGAACACTCGCGATGAAGGGCAGTAATCCGGAATCCGAACGCGTGGGGTTTCGCGAGCACGCTCTCGAAACCCTACGCTTCGCATCGGGCCGCTCCGAAGTTGACGAGGGTATCGTCCAAAGGGTATTGCTTTTCAGTGAACTGAACCCCTCAGTCGACCGAAGCACGATGGGTGCTCAACATTCTCTAGAAGCGCCGGACTCGGCCCTTCGATGATCTTGTCTCCGTCGTCAGAAAGCCCTCTTTATCCCCACAAGCCTCCGCATCAGCTTGATTCCGATCACATGGGGTGGCCAAGAACGCATGTACCTCGCCGTTGATGGTGCCGTTGCCCACGATCTGTCCAGCGTCATTGATCGACAGAGCTTGCAGCAAATACCAAGGCGAGTCGTTCGAGATAAGAGTGTTGAGGTCGGTCATCACGCCTTTCTGCCAGACAAAGGCGCGGCCTGAACCGAAAGGGCCAGGGATTGAAAACCCTACGATTTGTCCGCGGTTATTGATGGTGTGGCAACATGGGGCTACGCTGAAAAAATCACCGTCAAGTGTGCCGAGGTCTTGCATACCTTTGTCTTTTGTCCACAAAAAGGCGTGAGGCGCTCCACTCGACGATTGCGATCCACCAGCCACTTCGCCCCGGTCGTTAATTCCATTGGCAATGTTGATCGTTCCGCCGCTCACCAGACCGCCGAGGTCGTGGGGCGATCCGTCTTTCTCCCACATCACCGCGTGGGCAGCCTGTGGTCCATTTACGAACGGAGGCAGAGCGGTGTTCGAGCAAAGGCCCGAGGAGCCGATGGCCTGGCCTTTGTCATTGAGTCCCCAGGCGAATGCAACCGTATCGCCTTCGAGCGGGCGCAGTCTCCGAATTTCACCGTTCGATTGCCATAGCGCGGCTTCGAAGCGCAGAACCTGAAAAGGTGTTGCGGCCGAGCACATCGCATCCTCAACGCCATTCTCTGCCACCCCGACGGTCTGGCCCTGATTGTTAGTCCAGTAAGCTTGCCCATTGTTTCCTCCACTGGGATTGGGTAGTGACGTCATTACGCCATTCTTCCAAATGGCTGCAAGGCATAGCCGGTGTGTGCCGAAGGCGCAGAAGTCTTCGCCATGTGGATCTGTCTCGGCGGTTTCGGAAATAACTGGAGCAACGCCACGAGCGCTAGGACCGCCAGCCTCGCTGTTGCAGTCAGGGCAGTCTGCTCCGCCCAGCGTTCCCAGGTTGACCATGTGGAGATTTTTGTCCCAAAGGAAAGCAGTTTGGTAAACACCGCCGGTCTGGGCCGAGGTTGCGGCACCGCCAGCAACCACGCTCGAGTTGTTCAGGCCATATGCATAGCTATATGTCCCACCCAAGGTGCCGAGGTCAGTGACGGTGTAGTGAGGAAGGCTGGGAGCTTGCGCGGCCAGCCAGTAGGGCGTTGCCAGAAGGGCGAGCAAGCTCAGGAATGAGATGGTAAACAGTCTGGATTTCATAGTGCTCCTTGGAATGTCGCCACCGCGGATCGAGCGGTCAGGCGGATTTTGTTTTCTGCACGCGGGCCAGCAGGGAATTCAGGCAAATCTGGACAGAGCCATCCGCGGACTGCGAGCGATGCAGTTCCCCCGAATTGAGCCACGCCTCTAACCTAGGGCGATCAAGGTTAGAGAGCACACCGACGCTTTCAAGGGCGATCATCTCGGCTTCGGCCGCACATAGCGGACACCAAGCGCGCCGTGAAGCCCGGCCTTGAAGGATCAGCAAGGACTCGGTCTCGATGGTGATCTTCGTTGTTGTGAATCTGTCCTGCTTTGCCATGGAAGCCCTCGTGGAACTGGGCCTGTTGCTGAGAAACGTGGGCAGCTTGCCGGAAAAGACGGATCGAAGTCTTTGGGAACGTTCTGAATATTTCTTGTTATTTCTCGGGAGCCAGGTAACTGCTTGAAAACAAGCGCTCTGATGAGGTGGCACAGAAATGCCGAGGGAGGCACTGCAATCGGGGAATCATGTTAGAATCCGCGACGCTTGGTTAGACGGGAGTGTTCCATGTCGGCGGGCGATGAGCAGAAACTAAAGGAACTCTACGAGTTTGGTCCTTTTCGCGTGGATCCCGAGAAGGAAGTTCTGCTAAGGGCAGGGCAGCCCGTTCCGTTACAGCCAAAGACGTTTCAAATCCTGCTTGTGCTAATGCGGCACAGCCGGGAAATCGTGACCAAAGAAGATCTGATGAAGGCGGTCTGGCCGGATACGTTTGTGGAAGAGGCGAATCTGAGCCGCAATGTCTTTATGCTGCGGAAGGCTCTGGGGGAGAATCCTCCCGAGCAGCGGTACATCATTACGGTGCCGGGGCGTGGGTATCGTCTGGCCGAGAGCGTGCGGCTGGTGCCGGAGCAGCATGTCAGCATCATTGCGGCGAATCGTTCAAAAGTTCAAGTGGAGCTCGTGAAGAAACGGGCTTGGGCGCGTGCTGCAGTTGCCGCAATCGTGGCGTTGGCAGTTGCAGTTGGCGTGTGGCGCTCCTTCCGGTCTCGTTCGACCATTCTCAGTGAGAGAGACACCGTTGTGCTCGCCGATTTTACAAATACCACGGGTGACGTGGTGTTTGATGAAACGCTGCGGCAGGGGCTCTCGATAGAATTGGAGCAGTCTCCTTTTTTGAGCCTGACCTCGGAGCAACGAATTCATCACACGCTGCAGCTGATGGGGAAGTCGGCGAATGCGCCGCTGACACCGGAGCTTGCCCGCGG
>JAFAPG010000955.1 GCA_019247235.1 Acidobacteriota bacterium | reverse complement strand
CTACCTGAAGGGATGAGCTTTCCTCATGATTTTGGATTCATTCCCTCCACTGGTTCTGATGGATGAGCCCGGATGTACAGGGTGCCTGGTGGAGTGCAGGGTCATTGGCGGCATTTGCGGCGAGCAAACAAACGGCGGCAAGAAGATCCGCAATGATCGCCTGGTGGGGGTCGCAGTTCCAAGTCACACGCACTCAGATCTAATGGACATTACAGACTTGAATGGCACATTGTTGCACGAAATCGAAAACTTCTTTGTCAACTACCATCAGCAGTATGGAAAGAGCTTCAAAGTCCTGAACCGTTGCGGCCCCGATGAAGCTATGAAACTTGTCAAGAAAGCCGTCAAGCGCAAAAACATCGCATGAACTGTGCTGGTTTTACATATTTGGCGAAAAGAGATCCCAAATGAACTTTCTATCGAGCTGGTTGATTTTAGTGCTGCTGGTGAGCTTACACGCAGCTGGCGCGCAAACGATGTCGAACCCTGCCATTAACTCACCGTCCAAATTAAGTCAGTGGAGGGTCGATCGAATCATTGAAGAAGTACATCACCGCCTCATGTTACTCCCCTACTACGGAGTGTTCGACAATTTGGCGTATCGCGTTCACCAGACGGGAGTGTGACACTTGTGGGCCAGGTTGTACGCCCCACATCGAAATCCGATGCGGAGAGTGCAGTGAGAAAAATAGAAGGGGTAGAGAACATTGATAATCAGATCCAAGTCCTTTCCCCTTCCCCCATGGACGATCCGATCCGTCGCGCCACCTTTCGCGCTATCTACGGAAATGCTTCTTTGGCCGATTACGCGCTGCGTGCGGTCCCACCCATCCACATTATCGTCGACAACGGGCATGTCACTCTAGTCGGAGTCGTCGCCAAGCAACTCGCCGAAGTGCAAGCAAAGAGCGTTCCCAACGTTTTCTCGGTAACAAATTACCTCCATGTCGAAGGCAGCTAAACAGCTAAAGGAAGAGAGCAGCGGATGACGTGGAAGAGTATGTGGCACTGCTAGGCAGGAATTTTCGGTGAAGCACTCCTCAATGTCGTCAGCGAACTGGGAGCGTCTACATGAGCGTGTTCGTTTACGCCGATCCCAAGCGTGTCTACGAGTTCGCCACCGAGCCATCCGGTCACGAGCGCGAGGATTGTACCCGCTAATGAGAAGGAGATGGCGGGTGCAGTTGGCTTGCCTGGTCGGTGCCGCCGCAATAGCCAGCTCGAAACAAACAATCCAGTCACCAACAGATTTCCCGCGCCGTGCAAGAAGCCGATTCTTTTCGCACGGGTTCTTTTGGGGATAGCGAGATAATCAATGACCCCGGGTACAGCGGAGCCAAGCGCAGTCATTACTCCTCCGCCCAGGAGGTAATAGCTTGCTCGGGACCAGTGCCGTTTGCCAGTAACTCCACCGATGATCTCGAAGACCGCGCTAGTGGTCAGCAGCCCCAAAGGAAACACTATAACCATCTGGTGGATTGGATGTCCCAGTAATTTTGCAGTGCTCTCCATAGTTACCTCTTCTTCATGAGTAGTTGCCATTCGAGTTACCAGCAAACTATCTTTGTCCTTCACACATGATCGCGAGGCTGGCTCGGTACCAAGCCGTTGGCCTCGCCAGCCAGGCTGCGGTGCTCAAAGTAACCGGCGGGCCTTAGCTCTGACCAATTCCGTCGTGACACCGAATAATGCGTGAGTAGCCATCGCGTTCAGGTGATCTTTGGTGCGATACTCATTTGGAGAATCGCTTAAGCCCAAAACTGGCAAGGCGACCTCTTCCCCGACCATCCAGACTACAAGGCCAAACGGAATCCCCTGAAGCACACGAGTGAGAGGAAGCTTTTCGACCGCATACCCGTATGTGGTCCCTACCGCAGCCCCAAAAGCATAGTGCAGGGCAAGGCCCGCGCGATGTCTAAAACGAGCAGAAATGTTCTCGCCGAGAACGGCCCTCTTTAGGCGCTCCGCGGCGAGGATCGTGGCGTCGCTCTGTTGTCGTCCTGAACGGCGGGCCTGTGATTTCAGGCGGGCAATGTCGTGGCGGCCGCCGCGCATCGAGAGCTGGCGAACCGGCTGTGAACCTATTGAACCTGTAATCGCGTCAGTAAGCAGCTGCAGGGTCGTCATTGCCACTACACCAGCGATGCCGCCAAGCGTGCCGGCGACAGCACCCTTTAACACATTAGTTTTCATTAGGCCGCACGCTTTCGCTGAGAAAACTTTGCACTTGAAAGATTCCTTGGTCCCCGGTCTTCGCTCATCATTTCCTTTGGCTTTACCTTCTTCGCAAACGCCTCCATTTTCTTTAGCCTGGCTTTCTCTTCTTTCAAGCTTTGGCTGAGAACTTGAGCTACTTTCGTGTGCTTCATCTCACAAGCTTTATCGATCAGCGACTCGTATTCGCAGATTTCATGGCTCTCGATTTTAATGGCTGCCCCCACACTAAAAACATCCACGAGATCGTCCGCAGAGTCCTCCTCGGCGAACGCTCTCTTCTCTTGAATCAAACCTTGCATGCCATGACACTCAGCCTGTTCTTGCCCTTCGCCCAGAAGTTCAAAGCAGTGCTGTAGGCGTTCAATTTGACGCTCTGTCAGCCTTCATCACGTCGGCGCGAGAGGAGTTCATGGCATTCCCTTCCAGAGCCTCCACCACCTGCTGCTCTGCATCCATGATGTCATTGAGTCCGTGTACGAACAACTCGTGTCCGGTTTGCAGATACCCTCCTCGAGGCAAACTCATCAACAAACGTGGTGGTAGATGCGGGCCGCGTCAGGTTTGTTGTCGGCCTCCTCGCATTTTCTTTGTTTGGCGGTAGCAACGCTCCAGCTCCCATTTGAAGCTAGATTTAAATTGTGCATTGTTGGATAGGTACGTCACTCCTCAAGAATTTCTAGCTCAGCTAGCAAAGAAGAACTGCGAATTGATCGAGAAGGTATATTCGGCTGACGGGGAGGGTATACCTGAGCGACTAACGGGTGTAGCACGTAGGCAAGAGACTTCGCCAACTCGCTCAAGCGTCACGTCAGATGAATCGCCGGTGGGAATTTCTGCGCGGTCACCCCAGAATCGTAGCGACTCGGTATGCGTTGGTAAGAGACAAGAGCGCAGAAATAAACCGACCCACCGGATGCGAACTTACACGCACCGGCAAGTCGGTTAGCTCACTGCTTGCCTTTCAAGCGAGCACTCGCGAGAATCCCATGAAAGACATGCTTGGCAAAGCGCCATTAAACGCCTAAGTACAACTTGGACGCATATTGTATTTTAGTGTCTCTCGTATATTGGCTGGAGCGCAGGCGCCTTTCATACCATACCTGGACATTGCGGTCAAACGGGACAGGTACACGACGACCTTTTTGCGGTTTTTCGTCGCGCTGAGCCGCGCCGTGGAACAGAAGCGCGGATGTGAAGGCCGGCTGCGTGTTGTGTTGAACCGCGACCTTGGTATTCGCCCCAAATGCATTGTGTGCGTCATCCAGGAAATGCGGATTATGGCCCCAGCGTAACGACTGCTTGTTCTGATTGGGAGCATTCGTACACCAACAAACAAAGCTGCCACTCCCATTTTTTGAATCCCAGAGCAGATAACCTGCACTAAGAAGCTTCGATCGGATTCGCCACTGCTATTGGGTCTTCGATAATCTGACCTTCTTTGCTCACTAGAGGACGCACACTGCGTGCAAGAGCTTGCCGTACCAGCTTCACGCGATCTTCCAGTTCCTGGGCTTTCTTCAACCAGGATTGAGAGTCCACTCCGTTGTGATGTTCGGCAGAATGTTGTGCCAAGCCTTTCATAAAAAGCGCATCTTCTTCCAAGGCACGAATAGCGCTCCACAAACTTTCTTCCGTCTTCATCTGGAACTCGGCAAGAAGAGAGTCCACCGAAAAAGCGTGGCCGGTATGACAGCGAAAGCGGATACGTTTTTCCTCCAGTCGCTGCAAAAGTACGCCGTGGCACTCAGGGCAGGCATAAATCGAGGGCTCGCCCCACGTGAGAATCCCGCTTTCGAGCGATCCGCCCTCCTTCGCAATCTTCACTTCGATCTCCAATTCTTCTGGCACAGGGCGCTTTACCTCCTCAGCTGCTGGTGTGTCGGTAAGGTGCACCAGCATTGGTGCAACATCCTTTATACCTAAAATGTGATCAACCTCCACGTACTTAATGGCATTCAGTGGCATTGATGGAGCGAAGGCATCGTCGGGGTGCTGAACGATCGTAGTGCCGCCGCGTTCCCGTACCGCCCTGAGGCCCGCAGTTCCGTCATCGAGCCAGCCGGTCAATATCACTCCGATGACTCGTGGGCCAAAACAATAAGCTGCCGCTCGAAACATGGGATCAATGGCTGGTCGGAAGCGGTTTTCACGCGGTCCGCGGGTGATTCGAACATAGCCTTCTTTTTCGAATAGCAGATGGTAATCCGGTGGTGCCACATAAATACGGGCCTGTTGAATCGGTTCCCAGTCTTTGGCATTGGTCGCAGCCACGGCACCCGAGCGTTCCAGAATTTCCGGCAGAATACCCATACTGTATGGCGCGACATGAACCGTGATGAAAATGGCAGCCTTAAGATCTTTAGGTAAAGTGGCTACCAGAATTTTTAGGGCGTCAATGCCACCCGCCGATGCCCCGATAACGATAATATCCTTGCGTGCCATAGGAGAGCTGCCTTCCTTCAATGCCGGGCCGCTGCTGGCACTCTACCACTTTCACAGGCTGACAACATGCCGAAAAAACTGTATACGACGCCTACTGGCCTAAATTGTTTGCTGCAGGTTGTGAGCTCTTGAGCGGTTGTCTTGCGCTTGTCAAATGCGCAGGAAAGCGTTTAATAGCCAATAGGGCTGCCACATAGCTTGATCTGTAGCGCTTATGCAGGTGGTTATGAAAAATAGTTCAGCGCGATCTGAGCCAGAGAATGCCGATTCAGCAATGAGCGAACAAAAGAGCAGAAACCGAGCCAACGGTGCGATGCTGGTTGCGATCGGAGCTTCAGCCGGGGGAGTTGAGGCGCTGCAGAAGCTATTTGGCCGCATGCCTCTGGACACAGGCGTGGTCTTTGCCGTGGTGTTGCATACCGTAGCGCCATCTGACAGTCATTTGCCGCAGATTCTGCAGAGGGCAACCGCCATGCCAGTCACAGCAGTGCGGGGCTCTGCCAAGCTCAGAGCGAATCAAATTTACTGTCTTCCATCGGATCGAGAGTTGGAGATTCTCGATGGGGAAGTTCTCGCCACAGATCGAGTTTTGAATGAGGACCGGCGCGTCCCGATCGATTTATTCTTCCGGTCGTTGGCAGGAATTTATAGAGAGCGGGCCGTGACCATCCTCCTATCGGGTACCGGAGCAGACGGCTCACTTGGCGCGGGTCGCATTCGCGAAGAGGGTGGCGTCAACATTGTTCAGGATCCCGACCAAGCCGAATATCCGCAAATGCCGCGCAGCGCCATCGATCATGGCTCCATCGATTTTATTTTGCCGCTGGAGGAAATCCCCGCAAAGCTTGTTTCCTTGCGCCAAAATTCCGAACGGATCGAACTGCCACGTGGGGAAACAACCACCATAGCGACCCGTCCGGAAGGTACGGTGGTTGAAATTCTGGCTTTGCTACGAGCTCGAACCAAACATGATTTCTTAAGCTACAAGCGATCCACTGTTTTACGGAGAATCGAAAGGCGGATGCAAGTCACAGAATCCGAAAGTCTTCAGGACTATTTGGCGCATGTTCGTCAAAATCCGGAGGAAGTTAAAGGGCTGCTACGCGATCTTCTGATCAGCGTCACGAATTTCTTTCGAGACCCCGAGGCCTTTCGCCAGCTTGAATCCGAAGTTGTGCCTCGCCTTTTTGCCGAAGTCAAAGCAGGCGACCAGATTCGGGTTTGGGTTCCAGGATGTGCCACCGGTGAGGAAGCATATTCGCATGCTATTGTTCTGACCGAATTCGCCGAGACCCTAAGCCAGCCCCCTTCGTTGCAGATATTTGCCACTGACATCGACGAAGAGGCCTTAGCCTATGGACGCCATGGACTTTACCCAGAGACCATTTCCGCAGATGTCTCTCCGCATCGCCT
>JAFAPG010000950.1 GCA_019247235.1 Acidobacteriota bacterium | reverse complement strand
AATGGCAAAGTGGTGCTGACGGCGGTGGTCGCCGCAGATGGCAGAGTAAGGACGGTCAACGTGATCAGCGGTAGCAAGATTTTCGCCAGCGCCGCCCGGCGAGCCGTGAGAGAGTGGCGGTATCTACCCTATGAATTGCATGGAACCGCCATCGAGTTCCAGACGACCATCGCTTTCAATTTTCGCGGTAACGAGGTAATCTCCATTTCCTTTCCCCAACTCTGATCACGGCGTCTCAAACGCACGCCGGTTAGATTTTTGTAGTATGCCGTCCGCGAGTCTCTCAAAATTGGGTATTGGCCGGGAAAGGATTGAACTCCCCATCAAGATCACAGCCACGGCAGCTCGCTCCCGGTCAAGACCTTTGTCGGAGGCAACGGGTCGGTAGGCCCGAGGTTCGAGCTCGGGCCTAGAATAAGATCGCAACTACGAAGTTCTCCAATTCGATGGAAAAAGTTACGCACTCATTTACCCTGCTCTGCTTGTTGTTCGCGGTCTCCATGGGGCTGGCTTGGTTGACGTGGTGGTTGTTTCGCCTCTATGAGAAGAACGCACATAATGAACACAATTTCTTCGCAGGCCTTAATTTCTCGGCCGAGCAACTTGGCCGTTTCCGCTATTCCTCGCTGGCACTTGTAAGCCTGCTTGCGCTATTCCTGGAAATGATGATGGTGCGCTGGATCTCTTCCGAGATCCGAGTCTTCGCTTACTTCAAGAATCTTGTGCTAGTGGCGTGCTTCCTGGGATTCGGCCTGGGCTGTTATCTCTGTCGGCGGCGGGTTCAGCTCCTGGCGCTGATCGTCCCCGTTCTGGTGCTTACCCTGATTCTAAAAACTCCACTCTCCCCAATACGCGAGATCATTACCGCGCTCCCTCAGATGCTCGGTGGAGGCACGGAGATCCGCATCTGGGGAGTGCCGGCATTGCCCACTAGTTGGCTGGGAACGCTGCTGGGAATGGCGGTGATGGTACCTTTGTTCTCCGTTGTAGCCATGGTTTTTATTCCTTTAGGCCAGGTCGTGGGATGGTGTTTCGAAACTGCGTCGGCAGGCGTAATCGCCTACACGGTAAATGTGTTCGCCAGCTTGGCGGGAATCGCAGCTTACACGCTTCTTTGCTTTCTGTCCCAACCACCTGCTGCATGGATGCTGGTCGCAGGAGTCTTTTCCCTGCTTGCGTTTTGGCGTCAGCCGAAAGCCCGATCGATCTTAGCCGCCAGCTTCATCACATGTACCCTGCTGCTCAGCTTACCCGACCACAAACGCGCCACCACCTACTGGTCTCCCTATCAAAAGCTCGACTTGCGTCCAAATTTCGAAGGGGGAAACCTCACCAGCTACACACTGAACACTAATGACTCCTGGTATCAGCAGATCGTTAATTTGTCGCCCGAATTCATCCACTCTCATCCCGATGAATTCCGCGCGCGACCTGCGGAATGGTGTGCTTATAACTTGCCTTACAAATTCTATGCTCGTCCCGACTCGGTCCTGGTGCTTGGATCGGGTATGGGCAACGATGTAGCCGCCGCCTTACGGAATGGTGCTGGCCGGGTGGTTGCAATAGAAATTGATCCGCTGATTTTGCGTTTGGGACGACGGCTGCACTTTGAGCATCCCTATGATTCACCGAGCGTACAAACCGTCGTTCAAGATGCCCGCAGTTATATCCAGAACAGTCGCGATCACTTCGATCTGATCGTATTTTCTTTGCTCGATTCCCACACTACGGCATCGCACTTCTCCAATATTCGTATCGACAACTTCGTGTATACCCGGGAAGCTTTAGCCCGGGCCCGGCAACTGTTAAAAGCTGACGGACTATTCATCGTTAAATTTCAAGTTGACACTCCGTGGATAGTGGGACGTTTACAAGCACTGATGAAGTCCACCTTTGGACAAGAGGCGGTAGAGTTTCAAACCGAGACCTCGCGTTACGATACGGGCGGACGCTTCTTCATTGCCGGTTCCCCGCGACGGGTTCGACGAGCGATGCTCGACCCGAAGCTTGCCTCCTTCATCCACGACCACGCCGGAATCAGCAGCCAAACCGCAAGCGTCACTACTGACGATTGGCCTTATTTTTACCAGCACGAGCCTGGTCTTCCCCTCGCAGTAATTCTCGTTTCCGTAGCCGTACTGATGACTTTCGGCTGGTTCCTTCGCCGCAGCGGCACGGGCAAGCAACCGGTCGATTTACACTTTCTTCTGCTCGGCGCTGGATTCATGCTGCTTGAAGCACAAATTGTTAGCCGCATGGCCCTCCTGTTTGGAACGACTTGGGTGGTCAATTCTATTGTCATTTCCGTATTGCTCTGCCTTATCGTGGTGGCGAATATTTTGTACCAACACTTCTCGGGACCTCCCCTAAAGTGGGCGTATGGCGGCCTGTTTTTCTCCCTGCTGTTCTCCTTCTTGCTGCCGATCGAGATCTTATTCTTTGAGTCGCTCTTGCTTCGCATCCTGGTTTCTACAATCGTTCTCGGGTTACCAGTTTTATTTGCTAGTACGGTATTCATTTCGAGCTTCGCAAGGGTACATTTTCGAGGGAGCGCCCTGGGGTCTAATCTTTTCGGAGCTCTCGTCGGGGGCCTTCTTGAGTCCCTCTCACTTTGGTTCGGATTGAGGTCGTTGCTCATCCTCGCGATGTGCCTCTACCTTGGCTCTGCCCTAGCTCTGCTACGCGAGAGCAGCTCTCGCGTACCACTAGGCGCCGACGCGGTCTGACCATTGACGCTCCCGCCTGCCCCTTGGTCGCTCCCTGGAGTCACTGCAATAGTTCATTGTCTGCTGAACTATGCTTGGCAACGAAGGTTTATGCTGGAACGATGAACGCGAAATTTTCATTGTCTTCTACAGCCTCCCTCATAGCCGATCCGGCACGGGCGGCGATGTTGACCGTTCTACTTGACGCACGTCCTCGCTGCGCCGGTGAATTGGCCCGGGAAGCGGACATTTCACCTCAGTCGGCCAGTATGCACCTCTCGCAGCTGTGCAATGGCGGTTTCCTCCATGTGAAAAAGCAAGGCCGTTATCGCTATTACAGTCTTGCTGGACGTCATATTGCTCAGGCCATCGAGGCTCTCGGAGCAGTGTCAACGTCGCCTACATTCAAGCCTCGAGACCGCGATCTCTGTTTTGCCCGAACCTGTTACGACCACCTGGCCGGGGTGTTAGGTGTGAAACTTACGAGCGCCTTAGAACGGAGCCGGGTTTTGGCGCCGCAGGGACAAATGGAATACACCATCACCGCTCGCGGCGAGAAGTTTTTCCGCCATTGGCAAAT
>JAFAPG010000942.1 GCA_019247235.1 Acidobacteriota bacterium | reverse complement strand
TCTTATCGCATCGACGAGAAGCCTGACCTTGCTCAAATTGAGGAGCAAATGATTTCCGGGCTGATTCGCGCCAAGATCTTAGAGGAGAGTGATCGCACACGGATCATCTCCCATTATCATCACCCCGTCGAGTACTCCTATCCCATTCCCACGCTCGAGCGCGATCGGGCGTTGACCGCTCTGCAGCCTTGGTTGATGAAAAAGGGAATTTATTCTCGTGGCCGATTTGGAGCTTGGCGCTATGAAGTCGGCAATATGGACCATAGCGTAATGATGGGGGTCGAAGCTGTCAATCATCTGTTAGCAGGAGAGGAAGAGCGAGTCTTTCACAGTTCGTAATCCCACATGCATTCGAATCCAGAATACACTCCGTTGGTGAGCGTGATCATGCCTACCTACAACACCGCTCATCTGATCACGGCTTCGCTTACTTCCATTTTGGCCCAAACGTACTCGAATGTCGAAATCGTGGTTGTGAACGATGGCTCCCCAGACACCACGGAACTGGAGACTGCACTCTCTCCATATGCGGATAGAATCGTATACATTCGGCAAGAAAATAAACGGGCTGCGGGTGCTAGGAACACCGCCATTCGCCGCGCACAAGGGGAGTTCGTGGCCTTCCTCGACAGCGATGATCTTTGGTTTCCCCATCACCTCTCGTCGCAGATAAAACTCTTCGCAGAGAACCCGGATTGGGACCTTGTCTATAGCGACTGCTTCGCCCGGGCCGATCCGAACTCGCAGGAAACCTTTATGGAGGTCTGTCCTTCCCTTGGAGAGGCAGGCTTTGAGTCGCTGGTCGAAGAGCGATGTCAAATTCCAATCTCCACCGTGGTTGCCCGAAAGCAGATCATCGAGAAGGCTGGGCTGTTCGATGAAAGCTTAGTTCGCTGCGACGATTATTCGATGTGGCTGAAAGTAGCATTCTGGGGAGGAAAGATCGGATATAGCCGAAACATTCAAGCCCGCCTCAGCCAGGGACGTCCCGAGTCGTTGGGCCTGGCCAATAGCAAAATGCTCGAAGCCGACTGGATCATCCTCGAAAAACTGCTTTGCGATCTGCCTCTGTCCGACGAGCAACAAAAGTGTGTAAGCAAGCGCGCGGCCACCATTCATGGCCAGTACTTGCTCGAAGAGGCCAAACTTCAGCTCGAGGCGGGTAATTTCGATCGCGCAAAAGAGCTGCTTGGCCAAGCCAACACGCACCTGCAACGCTTTATGTTGAGTTTGACCCAGTTCGGGCTCGGCCTGGCTCCGCAAACTACCGATAAACTAATTACCATCGTCCGCCAGGTTCGCCAGCGTGCGCATTCCCGAGCACCGGGCAGTAAAGGCGCCCCGCGCAAGTCTAAACTTGCCGCCTGAGGCGGCAAGCGTTAACGAGAACACCCAATGTTGCCGCTGCGTGGAAGTCGCTGGCTCTGGCAAAGTTAGGCTCGACCTGGAGGATTGCAAACGAATGTGCCGGGGGAGCGCAAATCGTTCGAGCGACACCCTTCGGGGTCCACGGCAGGATAGAATAAGTAGAACCTGAGCGGACGAATGTTTACACCTCTCGAGCCCCATAATCCACGCGGTTGGCTTTGCGTGATCGCCTCCGGGCTTGGCCATTGCCTACTGGTATATGTATGGATCAGCCGACCGCCAATATTCGTCAAGACCTCCTCCGTCGCTTGGGGCCAGCACGGAAGATCGCTCAATCTGGTCTACTTCCCCCGCGCCAGTGAACCGCCAGCGCAACAGAAAAGAACGCGCCTCGAGTTGAAGAGCAATCCTAAGAAGAGCGAAAGGCGAAGCGATGCGGTCCCGGAAGCTGCCAGAGTAGGAGCGCCAACCGGCTCAGCTTTCGAGGGAAGGAACGCGGGCACGGAAGCAAAACCGGCCATTCCCGTGGTTTTCCCCGATCCTCAAATCTACCCTTGGCAGTTGCCCACAGGCTTCAACGGTGATGTGGTGGTCGAAATCACCATTGACCAGCAGGGCAAGGTGACAGAAACTCGGCTATTGCAATCTCTCAAACGAGAGATCGACGACGAGGTCCTCGCCGCAGTACGGAGTTGGCGGTTCATGCCTGCAACTGTGGATGGTGTTGCGATCAGCTCACGCCAGGACGTACATTTTCATTTTCCCAGTTAATACTTAACTGACGCTTTCCTCACCTTCGACCGCTGCGTGTCGGCGCAGCAACTGCGGCAAATTCTGAGAAAATGCCGAGCGAGGCAATACCATGTCGCATCCCACCTCATGCGCCTTTTGCTTGAGATCGCCTTGAACATGCGAAAGGAATCCGATGACGGAGGTTTTCTTGAGTTTATTCTTTAGCTTAGGGATCAGATTAAGAGGTTTTACGCTGGAACTATTGAGATCAAAAATGATAAGCGACGGCTTCTCTTCCCCATTCTGTTTAATGCGCTCACTGAGATCATGTTCGCTTTTGACAAACTCGACTTTCACATTGAGCTTACGCGCCGTTTCCTGAATTTTGGCTTGGAAGAACAAATCGTCGACAAAACTGAAGATTCGCGAATTTGCGTCTTCGCGGGCTGGCAGCGGTTCGGGTTCCGCTTGCGGATAATTCGGAGCAAAACCTGGCCGCTGACGACCTGGCCGGGAACCGTTCGTACCACCGGCTAGCGCCGCGCGGTAACTGTGATCCATGGGGGCCGTGTAAATGCCAGCGTGCTGTTGGTCCCGAGATGAAGGGTTGGGGCCTCTGGTACGGCGCCCACGGCGCCGCCTATTTCGTCCCCCTCCGCCGGAGGGGCGTCCTGGTCCTGCATTCATATTTTTCTCGTAAATCCTATTTAGTCCACCCGTAGGAGGACCGGTTTGTGGCCCACCATCTCTTACCGTTCTGGGGTAAGCCTTGCGTCGCGCGGATGCACGTAGCGTGCGGAAAAACCCATTACGGCTGGACTCTTGCTCTTGATGTCAGCTGTGTCCGTTATGCGCCTGGAGCCAAGGGGCGCGGGGGGCCCGCCGAAGGGCACGGCCGCTGGAAACACCAATATGTTACCGCCGCCCTTCCCTCAAAAGCAAGCGTTAAGTCGAGGAGTTTTGCACAACGGTAATCTATTCGTTTTGCGCAAATATCTATTAATCGGGTAAGCCCCTTCCGCTCATTCAGTCACATTCAGGGTCAGAGCGTGAGACGTCGCTCCGCTGGTGGCAGTTACGGTCACGGCATAGGTTTGCACCTGGTGTTGGTTTTGTTTGCTCGAGCTTGATGATCCTCCGCCGCAGGCGACGAGGAGCGCGAGGAGGCATACGAGCAGAGTTCCCGCCCATTTTTTCTTGGCTCCTTTCAGCATGGGCAAGCCCGCCAAACAAAGCCCGGGCAGGAGGAAACCCGCGGCCAGCATTTGTTCGCCGCCCGGTCCTCGCGCTAAGGCCGTACCGTTAATGGTTAGAGTTACCGATCCGTTGGTCGTCGTGGAATTGAGGGCAACGGAAGATGGAGAAACCGCGCAAGAAATATTTGATGTATTCGCCGGCACGGCACAAGAGAGACTTACTGTCCCGGTGAATCCTTCGCTTCCACCCACGGTTACCGTCGCAGCACCGCTTCCGCCAACCGGCACGGTAAAAGCCAACGGATTCGCGCTAACGCTAAAGGCTGGGCTCGTGACAAAACCAGGCCAAGCGGTCACTAGGTTAAAAGCATCGATTGTTCCCAGGCCCGTGGCTTGATCATAGTTCGCGGTCGCAGCAAACCCGATGGTGCCGCCACTCGGACAGCCTGTCGAGCCCGCCGTGCAGGGCACTTTATTGTCGCCCGAGGTAATGTCGTGGAACGCCGAAGGCGTGCTTACCGCCAAACTGTAAAGATGGGAATTGGCATTTCCGATTCCCGCCGATTGAGTGGCTTGGTTGATAATCGCCAAAATTCCAGCAAATGTCGGAGCACCGACTGACGTTCCTCCTACCGCAGCCAAGGCATCGTTCGAGTCACGATATCCATTGGTACAAGGTGGCGGGCCACTAGTCCCTGGGGTGCAGACCAGATAAGGATCGTGAGCGGGTGAGCCGTTGAGAGAGACATCCGGCACATCCCGGCGACTGTCGCTAGGCACACCCGGTCCCGTTTGCCAGGTGGGCTTAGCAAAAAATGTGCTCGCTCCGCCGCCGGTTGCTGAGAACGATGACCCAGGAGGATCGTTCCAAGCGATTTCCGGAATGTAGCTCAACGCCGAAGCGCCACTCGTCAGACTGCAAGAACCGCTCCAATAAGTAGTCGCCGAGGCGCAGCCATTGGTGACCACGGCCGCCGGATCCCCACTAAACTCCGAGCCGCCAATGCCGGTAACTTCGGGAATACTTGCGGGCACGTCGACGGCCAAGCCTTGTGTGGCCGAAGTATCGTTGAAGTCGCAATCAGCCGCGCCGTCGTCTCCCGCCGCCGCGGTGATGGTTTGCCCTTGGCTGTTGGCCTGCTGCGCCCACTGCTGAAACATTTGCGATGCGGACGAGCCGATTCTTGACTCGCAATCTCCATAGCTAATGCTAATGACAGGAATCGTTTGATTATTAATTTTGTTATTGATGACGTATTGAAGCGCATCAAAAACATTGCTGGTACGATTGCTGCAGGTACCGTTCGCTCCCGGACCGGCAAACACATACACAACGCTGGCGTTTTTGGCCACTGCGCCTGACCACTCCACATCGAGATCGGCTTCGGTCACATCCATCGAACAAGTCGTCGCCGTACCAGTATTAGGCACCAGGAATTTGATAGGATCGTTGGTCGAAAGTCCGGAAGCGGCTCGGAAGGCGTGCGCGTCAGAAACATTAATGTCGGTTTGTCCCATCACTGCGATGCTCTGTCCCGTACCGTCCAATCCTTGACTGTAGAGCGGGCCTAAATCATAGATCGTGGCGAAGTCTGCGGGCGTTAAGAAATGATTGCCGGATACGTTAGACGTGAAATGTGGCGAGACTTTTCGCAGGTGTGGCCGAGGGTCAAAATCGTGGAATTTGCGTACCCCGATCACCATGTTGGCAAAGGCGGCCGGAACCTGGATATCACTGACATTGGCAAAATGCTGCTCCCCCTTGACTGACAAACGATGGATCTCGGTTTGGAACGCACGTTCGATTTGTCCCACCGTCCCGCTGAAGAAAATCTCCCTGCGGTTTTGAGAAACAGCGTCGACCTGAAGCCCTTGTGAGGAGAGCCAGGCTGTAATCTTGCCCAGATCGTTCGTGCTTACGCCGAACCGCTCGGCGTACAGCTCGGGAGTAAGCCATTTGTGGTAATTCACCGAGGAAGGGTCTTGCTGCTCTCGCAGTAAGCGATCGAGCTCCGCCTGTTGCTGGGAAGACAATCGTAAGGCCAGTGAAGCCCGGCTGATCACGCGACCTGGATTCAGGCGTCCACGGTCAAATTCGGGACGCGCCCAGGGGTGTGCCGTACCTCTGATCGAAGTCCTTACCGAAGGGTCTACCGGCTGGGAGATTAGATCGCGGGAACTGGAATTGCTTTCTGCCAACAACACACCGCTCAAAAGCAGGGTCAAAGCACACGTGAGGCGCACACCGAATTTATTCTGCATAGAATAGACCGTAGAATCCTTGGGCTTCTCACTACCGTATGGGGTTGGTTACTCGACTCGGCTTAGAGAGAACCTTAAGTCTTATGCTGCATAAAATTCTTGTCCAGGTTACGTTGGTTCTTCGTCTTCCGAACAGAAGAGGACTGCTAAGAGTAGATTCAGGGTACTCGAATGAAGGATGCATTTCGAAAGAAAATTTTGTGGGTAAATGTAAATAAATGTTGACGAGCGAACTGGGCTGCCTAACCGCCCTCGGGGGGGCCTACCTACTTAGCGATGTCCCCCACTGCGAACATTCATGACCGCCCCTGGCGCGGCTTTGTGCAGTACACTATCGCCAGGCTCACTTCATGAAACTGTCGGTCGTAATGCCGGTCTATAACGAGCGTGCCACATTGTGCGTCGTAGTCGACCGAGTGTTGACTCTGCCTCTCGATGTTGAACTACTATGCATCGACGACGGTTCGCAAGACGGTTCACGCGAGATTCTCAGCCGACTCCAAGCCGAGCGTCCCCAAGTTAGAGCGTTCTTTCA
>JAFAPG010000935.1 GCA_019247235.1 Acidobacteriota bacterium | reverse complement strand
GTAGTGAGAAAAATATGTAGCCCGATAACACGGCATCTCCCGATCAGCAAAATAAATCCAGCATTTGCTGGTCTCGATTTTCTTGTCCAGGCCCAGACCGAGGACCAGCAGGTTATTGTGCTGGAGCATCCCGGCGGCATCGAGCAGTTCGCTGGGAGCGGGTTTCAACATCTTGGTTAACAGATCCAAGGGGGCTGTCGAAATCAGAATGTCATAGCGATCTCCGCTGCCATCAGAAAATCCTACCCACTGGCGAGTGGTGTCGACTTCCACCAGGTGCTTGTTGGGGTGGATTTTATCGGGAAAATGTTTCGCCATTCGGCGATAGATTTCGCCGGTTCCTCCCTTGAGCGGAAAGCGAAATTTGCTGTTCGGGCCCCAACCCACGCTGTCGTGTCCGTAAAGCACATTCTCCAGCATGCGCTTGAAATCCACCACCGAGACGCGCTCGCCAATCCAGGAGCTCGACATCTGCTCGAGCGGCGTCGTCCACACTTTCAGGTTGTAAGGAAACATGAAGGCTTCTGCGATGCCTTCGCCGAACGTTCCCAGGATCCAATCGCGAAAATTCGCGGATCCGCGAACGCCGCCATTCATCGAGGCCTTGGCCGCTCCCACCAGGCAGCTGACTTGAACTTCCTTCGGCAGATAACGAAGATTGTTTTGAAACGGATAAGGAATCCAGGCCTCATCTTTGACGATCCAGCTTTCGCGGATTAAGTGGTTCTCTTCGGTGCCGAGCATGGCGTCAACCAGGCGGTCGAAGTAGGGATAGTGGGAGAAAATGACGTGACCCCCTTCATCCCAAATAAATCCCTGAGAGTCGAGATGGGAGGAGGCGTGTCCACCGACATAGTCGTTTTTTTCATAGAGCTTCCAGTTATCGTAGCCAAGCTCATGAAGACGATAGGCTGCGCCCAGTCCGGTAGGCCCCGCTCCAACAATGATGATCTTCGAATTGGTCATGTCTAACTAGTACGATCGATATGACAGAACAAAATCCACTACACGTCTTAGTGGAAATCCGTCATTCACCGCAGGCTGAGAGACTTAATGCTGCACATTTGAGTCGCCCGAACGTCCTGGTTTGGTGATGTAACCGGTGGCTCAGCCCGCGCAAGCGAGTAGCTGGAACGCTTGGATCTCACCCCCCTGGCCCACTCGTCAGATTCCTCGCTACGGCAGCCCTAAATTGAAAATCATTCTACCATCTCGACTTCCCGTAACCGGGAGCATGCGGGTTTCCTCGGTCCGGTGAATCTCTGGGAGGAATCAATAATTCCACCCACACGCTTCCCATCACCAACAAAATCAATCGGTTCTGGTGCTCCTGCCTCCTCCGCCTCAGTTGTTGTCGATAAGCCGCCTGGGCGCAGCTTTCGGCGGGAATAGCCAGGCGGTCGCTTTCCAAGCTGCGCATGCAGGACCGATAATGAACTACGCACGGGGTATACCGCTTAGATGGCGGCCCTAGGCCTCGAGAGCCATCTTCCCAATCCCTTCTAGACTCTTCTTCTACGTACCCAAACCAAGAGGCCATGCTGACGCTAGCTCGGGAGAACCAGAGAAAGGCGGGAGTTGCGAATATCGAGTTCCTGAAAGGGGAAATTGAAAACATCCCCTTACCCAACAATTCAGTCGATGTGATCATCTCGAACTGCGTCATCAATCTGTCCACTGACAAAGACGAGGTCATCCGCGAAGCTTTCCGCGTTCTCAAGCCGGGAGGACGTTTTGCGGTCTCCGATGTAGTTATGCGTGGAGATGTGCCCCAACAAATTCGCCAGAGCATGTTGCTGTGGGTTGGCTGCATTGCAGGCGCGCTCAGGGATTACGACTACGTCGCTAAGCTCGCCAAGGCTGGGTTTGAGTCCATCAACATCGAACCAACTCGCGTGTTCAACATCGAAGACGTTCACGAATTTCTGGGTAGCGCAGACCTAGACGTCGGTGCAATCGCTTCCCAGATGGAAGGCAAGTTGGTTAGCGCTTTTGTACGCGCCACAAAGCCGACTTCGGCGTCCAGCAGCTCAATGTTGTAAGTGAGGCCAGGTGGAAGGAGCCCTATAATGTACTGTTCTTTGCACGGGGCCACTCCCGAACCTGGCTGAGGGGCCATCCTGAATACAAAGCTGTGCCACGATTCACCGCCCTCGAGCGCTGAACTCATCCGCGGGGTAAACTTCATCTTGCTGCATGAATGCAACGGCGGAATGCGGCCTTCTAACTGGCGGCTTCAGGAGCAAACCATGGGCGGATTCGGCCAAGCCGGTGCACCGAACGGGTTTTGTCTGCCGTCTAGCTGGGCCAAATTATTGCCGCATTGGTTTGAGCACACACGCTGAGGAACTTTTGCTGGTTGCCGTCGTATCAGTGGAAGGGGGCACCGATGAATGCTTTTTTTTTGTGGTGCATCTTGTTCGTACTCTGCTGGCCAGTAGCACTCCTTGCGCTGCTTTTATACCCAGCGCTGTGGTTGCTGTTGCTGCCGTTTCGCATTCTGGGATTTGCGGTGCACGGGGTGTTAGCTATGGTGTGGGCGGTGATCGTCTTGCCTTTCCGCTTACTCGGCCGCCCGTTTCGTTTGGTGTAAAAGCAAAGCCGTGAACGGCCCCAGAGCTTTCCTGGGGAAAATAACCTCCTCGGCCCCCCTTGGTCTCACTCGAGATGCGCAGAACACCGCGGTTTTCTGGCAGCCAAGCTCACAAAGCTAAGCTTCGCGTTGCAGGCCTCGCTTCCCTACGTTGTCTCCGCCGCCACAAAATGAGTGGTACACTACCGGCGCCCGGGAGGCGAGAAATAACCCGGCACCCTTGCCGAAAGGAGCAAATCATGAATCAAGCTTTGGGGAGAGCCGTTCATCGATGGTGTGCACTCGCAGTGGCGATCGTTTTGGTTGGGCCGGCGACGGCGCAGATGTCCGACGTGAAAGAAAAACCTCCGATGTACTCCTATGTCAGCAATTGGAGCTTACCGCGGGCGCAGTGGTCAGAGATGGAAAAGTCCGCCGCGGCGGACGACAAAATCCTTGAGAAAGCCCTAGGTAACGGCACCATTGTGGGCTACGGCCATGACGTTAACCTGGTTCACCGGCCCGATGGCGAGACTCACGACGACTGGTGGTCGGCAACCTCGATGGGCGGCATACTGAATGTACTTGAGCAGTTTTATAAGTCTGGCACCACCACAACTCCCGTACTGGCCAGCGCCACCAAGCACTGGGATAGTATTTACGTGAGCCGATACTACAATTGGCATTCGGGACCCATAAAGGACGGCTATACCTTCGTCGGATTTTATAAGCTGAAGCCGCACGCTTCCGATGACGCTCTCGATACCCTGAGCAAAAATTTGGTGGCACCGGTGCTTGAAAAGCTGCTCTCCGAGGGCACCATTCTCGAGTACGAAATTGATACGCAGGCGATTCACAGTGAGGATCCAGGCAGTTTTGTGATCGTATATGTCGCCGCTGCCGGCGAAGGTATTGATAAGGTTAATGCCGCGATACGCGGAACACTAAAAGCAAGTCCCCTGGATGAGCCGGCATTTGATTCCATGGTAGAGCGCTCGGGACACCGAGATGAGCTAGTGCGGACCAACGCGGTGTACAAATAAATCTCCTCATCGATTTGTTGGATTCGCAGGCATGTTCCATCGCTTTGGGGAGCGTAGCCTGGGGGAGCAAATCGAGGCCAGGTCGCGCGTCGAAAACGCGGGTAGGGCTGGAGACGGTCTTTAATTTAGCCCGGCGGCCAATTCAGCTTACGGCCGCCGAGCAAATGCACATGCATATGAAAAACTGACTGTCCCGCAGCTGGGCCAACGTTGAGCACCGTGCGATAGCCTTCCTCTAATTTTCTCTCCTGGGCAATTTGCGCGGCAGTTATGTGACAGCGTCCGATGATCTCTGCGTCGCTCGTGTCCGCCTCTTTCAACCCAGGAATGTGGCGTTTGGGAATAATCAGCACATGCGTCGGCGCCTTCGGATCTATGTCCTCGAAGGCATAGGTGTGCTCATCGTCATACACTTTCTTCGAAGGAATCTGTCCGCGTACGATTTTGCAGAACAGGCAGTCGTTCATGACGTCCTCAATAGGAACTGCGCTTGATGCAGCTGGTAATCTGGTTGCTAGTCCAAGCGAACCAGAAACATCTGGGCTTCACTGACACTGCTATCGCGCATCATCTCTTCGGCACGGGTGCGCAGATCATCTTTGACCCGCACTCGGACCCACCAATCGCCGACTGGGCTATCGAAGGTGCGCACCTGAGCCGTATGGTAACGCCGTGATAAATGACCCGCCAGATCGCGTGCGGCACGCTCATTCCCGAAGCCACCGATCTGGATTGCCCAACGACCACCGCCTTCAAGCGGCACCGGAGTCTTCAGAACTTCTACCCGTACCGGCGCCGTACCCCTGGTGATGATGCCGATTTGTGCGGCGGCGGCACGAGAAAGATCGATGATACGACCCCTAATAAACGGTCCACGATCGGTGATGCGTACGACCACCGAATTTCCGTTCTCAGGATTGATCACTCGTACGATCGATCCCAGCGGAAGTGTGCGATGGGCGGCGGTCATGGCGCCCATGTCGTAGGTCTCACCATTGGAAGCGCGGCGATTATGGTAGGGGGCACCGTACCAACTGGCGACGCCGGTTTCAACCAACAACGGTTTGGTGCTAAGCAAAACCCCGTTGGTTTCGGCGGGCGAGTCTAGCGGAGGCGGTCCGGATTTGACGACTGTAGAAGACGAAGCTTCTTCGATTGCAGGGGCCGGCGGAACCTGAACTGCGGCCCGGTGATGGGCGCATCCCCCTAGTAACAAGACCGCCGTGAGCAACAGTGGCCAGCACTTCATTTGCTGGTACTCGAATGCTGCTCCATGTAATTGGCCAGCTCTTCTAGTTTCTCGGCAGCCGTGCGCAGCGCTTTGGTCGAGTGTTGCCGCACCGCCGGTACCACCTCGTCATTCAAGTAGCGAATGACCTCATTGCACTCTTTTTCCAGCCGCTCCGCTACGTTGCCCAGCCGGGTTGCCC
The DNA here is from genome assembly GCA_019247235.1 of Acidobacteriota bacterium. Taxonomy (GTDB): domain Bacteria; phylum Acidobacteriota; class Terriglobia; order Terriglobales; family Acidobacteriaceae; genus Gp1-AA145. The sequence goes on along the minus strand of JAFAPG010000935.1, from coordinate 11,334 downwards.
CCCGAGCCGAATCGCCTTGGGTTTTCGCGTTGAACTCATTCATGGGTCCCATTATTTCGCCAGACTGTCCGATGGGTCAATTAAGAATCGTCGTTTTATTGATTCCTAATATCCAACAGGCGAGATGGCTCACAGCTTATGCAGGAGCGCGTGCGGGAATTGCTTGTCCAACTTCAGCCTCCCGGACGTACAATCAGGGCAACCGGATGAGCCCATCCTGCCAATCCAAAGCGCGGCTCCACGATTTGCGCAGCCGACTACTGGGTTGGTATGACCAACATCGGCGCCCCCTGCCGTGGCGACAAAATTGCGACCCCTATCGGGTTTGGGTTTCGGAAATCATGCTGCAACAGACGCGGGTTGCGGCCGTGCGCCTGCGCTATGAAGCTTTTCTCAAGCAATTCCCCTGCCTTCGCGCTCTGGCAGGCGCATCAGAGGCGTCGGTGCTGGCCGCTTGGAGCGGTCTGGGATACTACCGTCGCGCCCGGAACTTGCACGCCGCCGCTAAGCTGGTTCTGCACCAGCGGCAAGGAAAGTTCCCCCAGGGTTCCGATGAGTGGCGCGAACTTCCGGGCATTGGCCGATACACAGCCGCCGCCATCGCCAGCATCGCCTTCCAAGAGCCAATTGCTGTGGTCGATGGCAATGTCGAGCGGGTTCTGGCGCGTCTACTCGCCGACAGCGTGCGGGGGGAGAAGCTCTGGCAGGTGGCGCAAGAATTTCTTGACCCCAAGCGGCCGGGCGACTTCAATCAGGGTTTGATGGAACTGGGCGCAACCATATGTTTGCCGATTGAGCCGCGCTGCCCAGAGTGCCCGCTCCGTCGCTTCTGTCACTCCCGAGGAACCCGTCAGCGGACAAAACGAAGCCTTCCCCGCTCTCGACGCGAAATTGCCTATAGCTTGGTACGGAAAGGCAATGCGATCTTGCTGTTGCAACGCGCGAAAACTGAGAGCCTTATGCCTGGCATGTGGGAACTTCCGGAGGTAAGTGTCGAGGAAATGGGTGCGCCCCCGTTATTTACGCTTGCCCACGCGATTACGGTTACGGATTTCAAGGTACGGGTGGTTGAGTCGACCCCGGCGCGAGCGGGGACCTGGATCCGGGTAGGACGTTTAACCGGCTTGCCTTTAACCGGACTCACAAAAAAGATCCTGCGCAGGGCTCAAATCATCGATTAAGGAGAGGCCATGAAGTGGCTCAGCACACTACTTGGAGGACGAACCATGTCAGCCCTGACGGCGGGAACGATGGCTCCGCAGTTTGAATTGCCAGCGATCGACGGTTCGAGGTTCTCTCTGCAGGAGGCGCTTCGGCGGGGCCCACTGTTGGCAATCTTTTTTAAGATTTCCTGCCCTGTCTGCCAGTATGCGTTCCCCTATTTTCAACGCATTTACCAGAATTACGGCAGCCCGAAGATCTCGATTGTTGGGATTTCGCAAAATGATGAGGAAGAGACCGGACAGTTTCGCTCGCACTACGGCGTTACCTTCCCGGTATTGCTCGACGATACGAAACGATTTCCCGTATCGAACGCCTACGGTCTGACCAATGTCCCCACGGCATTTTGGATTGCCGAAGATGGAGAAATCGAGATTTGTAGTGTGGGCTGGGTACGGGAAGATTTCGAACAAATGGTTCAAAAAGCGGCGGCCGCCAGCGGCGCTACACCCAAGCCGCTGTTCCAGGCCAGCGAGCAAATTGCGGATTTTCGTGCCGGTTGAGGGTCGAGAAACTGAGTCCCCAGGTTGGCGGACCGACATAGAAAAAGAACGGCAGATTAACCCAAGCGCGGGGACGCGCCCGCCCAAGCGTATGGTTTAAATACCGCATAGTCATTGACGGTAACCATGATTTCGGCTCTCCCGTAGAATAGGAAGGAAAACTCCAGGAAAATATCCTTCATGCGAAAGACCGTAGGGCTGCTGCCCATCCTGCTTTTCACTACTTTTTCAACTTCCCAAGGTCCCGTAAAAAAAGCCGCGACGCCATCCATGCCGTGGGTGCACTTGCCAAGCCCCGCCATGGCTGCGCTCGAGAAAATTGAGCCGGAACACATTCGCGCCCACGTGCGTTTTCTATCCCATGACCTTCTCGAGGGCCGCGGCACCGGTCAGCGCGGAGGTAATATCGCCGCTGAGTACATTGCGACTCAGTTCTGGCTTTACGGCCTCAAAGCCGCCGGCGACAACGGGACTTTTTTCCAGGATGTTCCCTTGGTGGGCATCACTCCGGCTGCGGAAACCAGCTTCGAGCTGGCTCCTAGCAAGGGCGATGTGCTGCGGTTGACGCCGCTCGAGCAATATGTTGCTTATGACCAAACCGAGCATACCAGCGACGACATCGACGCCGAGATCGTGTATGTGGGATATGGGATCGAAGCCCCCGAGTATCAATGGGACGACTACAAGGGTGTGGATGTTCGTGGCAAGGTGCTGTTGATGTTGGTGAATGAGCCCGAGTCGAACGATCCCAATTTTTTCAAAGGGCGAGCTCTCACCTACTACGGACGGTGGACCTATAAATACGAAGAGGCGGCCCGAAAGGGAGCCGCAGGTGCGATTTTGATTCATCAAAGTGAAAAAGCCAGTTACCCCTGGGAAGTGGTGCGCAACTCGAATTCCGGCGAAAAAGAATTTTTGAAAGGGGGCGAACCGCAGCTCAAGGCAGCGGCTTGGATTCATCTGGATGTTGCCCGACAGCTGGCGCGAAGGTCGGGGATGGATCTCGATAAGCTGGTCTCCGACGCCAATTCCTCAAACTTCCGCCCTGTATCTTTGCCCTTCAAGCTAAAAGCTCACATGGTCAGCAAGGTACGGCAAGTTTCGTCGAGGAATGTGGTGGCCATGCTGCCTGGGTCGGATACCAATTTAAAAAACGAAGCCGTCCTGTACACGGCCCATTATGACCATCTCGGAATTCGCCCGGAGATGGCGGGAGATAACATTTATAACGGGGCACGGGACAATGCCACTGGCTGCGGTATTTTGCTGGAATTGGCGCGGGTGTTTGCTGAAGAGCCCGTCCGGCCCCGGCGATCAATTCTTTTTGCCTCGGTTACGGCGGAAGAACAGGGATTGCTAGGCTCGGAGTACTTGGGGAAGCATCCTCCGCTCGCGCCGGGGAAGATCTCCCTGGATTTAAATTTTGACGATGTTCCCCCGCTCGGCTCTCCCGAGGAAGTCGAGGCGTCGGGCGCTGAGCGCACCAATTTCTATCCGGTGATGGACGGAATGGCCAAAGAATTTCGCCTTGCCATTCGTCCTGACTCGCATCCGGAGGCCGGACACTACTACCGCTCGGACCACTTCAGTCTGGCGCGCGTTGGCATCCCCGCTTTCTCCCTCAATGAGGGAATGAAATATAAAGGGCACACCAGGGAGTGGGGAATGGCCCAGGCGGAAGAGTACACCGATCACCACTATCACCAGCCCAGTGACGAGTACAGTCCGAACATGGATTTTACTGGCGATGCCGTCATTGCCCGCTTTGCCCTGGCACTCGGCTGGGTAGCCGCCTCCCAGCCCAAACTGGTTGCCTGGGAAAAGGGCGACGAGTTTGAAAAATCGCGGCTTGAGAGTCAGGGTTCAGGCAAATAGTCTTGCCGCGCGAAATTTACACTCACGCCAGCAGGGTCTCTAACCGCCGAACCTTCTCCCCCTAGTGCCTCTGTGGGGTCATCGTGGCGACAAACTCTTCAGAACTTTGTAATGGCGATCTACAGGCTCGCCCGCCACCACCAAATAGGAAGCATCGAGAGCAATTCGGAAGCGGGCTCGAAGCATTCCTAAGCGTCGGCAAGATCATAGCAGAGCTGAGAGCTCAGATGATATCCGCGAACAAACGCTCGATGCGGCGGAATATAAACAATCCGCTGACAAATAAGAAGATACTTATCAAGAAAGAGATCAGTTCGGCCTTGAGAGGAGACGGAATGCCAAGCAGGGCGTTCTGAAAGCCCAGAACCATGCCTGCCATGGGATTCAGGCCAATCAGTCCGCGATAGCGCAGAGGAATATAGTGCAACGGATAGACGACGGGGGTTACGAACAGTCCCATTTGTACGAAGAAGGGTACTGCGTACTTCACATCGCGAAACATAACATTACAAGCTGACAACGTCAGTCCCAGACCGCTTGCGGCCAGGAAAATCCCAAGAACGAAAAATGGGAGCATTACAAAATGATACGTGAGATGCCAATGATAATAGGGTAGCAATATCAAAACCACGGCCAAGCTGACAACCAGGTCCGGCAACAGCGCGGCAGCCGAGGCGACGGGAATAAACACCCTAGGGAAATAGATCTTCGAAACCAGCCGTTCGCTGGCCAGCAGGCTATTGCTGGACTGGATGACGGCATTTGAGAAGAAGGTCCAAGGCGCGAGTCCGGCAAAAACGAACAAGGGATAAGGCGGACCCCCGCTGGCAACACCCACCATGCGGTGAAAGACAAAAGAAAAGATCAGCATAGCGAGCAGCGGCTGCAGCAGGGCCCACAGACCGCCAAGAAATGTCTGCCGGTAGCGAATTTTTACATCGCGCCAAGCAAGAAAGAAAAACAACTCCCGATAGCGAATCACCTCAGCCAGATCTACAGGTTGCCATCCGCGGCGTGGCTTGATCAGAATGTCGCTAGTGGCTGCCATGTGGCGGGAAAACCGGTCGGCGAGCTCGCAGAAGCAGAAACCTTCAGCCAAGCTGCGAGACGGTTTCAGTCTGGCACAAAGCAGCTCCGCTGTCCACAACGGCCGCTTTTATGGCTTACATGTCGTTGCGCGCGGTTTTAGCTTTGCTGGCGCCAGCCGCAGCGAGGAATTCCAGCATCCAAAGACAGCTGCTCCTCAGGACAGTTATAATTCGACAAGGAAAGACATGACGGCGATATGCCTGACAAGGGCGGGTGCAGGATCTGCAACAACATGTGAAACTCCTTGCATTCTGACCTGTGGGTACTCGAAATTCCCCCACTCGGGTTCCCAAGTTCGGCTCGTGAAGACAAAAGGCTTAACAATCAACGGATTATAGGGCCACGTCTTCCAAGTCGGCAACGTAATTGCAGGCGAAGATCGCTAAACCTGCTTTGTCTCTCAGGGTCTTAAGTTTATGAAAGTTGCAATTCTAGCTGGCGGTGTGGGCACGCGTCTGGTCGAGGAAACGGAAGTCAAACCCAAGCCGATGGTCATGATTGGCGGTCGGCCCATTTTGTGGCACATCATGATGCATTACGCCTTTTATGGCTTCAAGGATTTCGTGGTGGCGTTGGGCTACAAAGGGGAATTCATCAAGCGATATTTTGTTGACTACTGCTCGCTCAATAGCGACCTAACAGTAAATCTAGCGAGAGGCGAGGTAAGGCCGCATGTCAACGGACTCCATCATCGCGACTGGAATGTGGAATTGATTGATACCGGCGAAGCCACGCTGACCGGCGGCCGTATTAAGCGCCTAGCTCCCTATTTAGGCAATCAGACGTTCATGTTGACTTGGGGGGATGGCGTGGCCGACGTCAATCTGGAGCAGCTTCTGAAATTCCATCGCGCTCATGGAAAGCTGGCCACGGTCACAGCCGTGCGCCCACCGGCCCGTTTTGGGCGTCTCGAGATGCGCGGAGATGAGGTTGTAAGTTTTACGGAGAAACCGCAGCTCGGGGAAGGATGGATCAACGGCGCATTCTTTGTGCTCGAGCCGGGAGTCATGAATTACATCGATAGCGATGCTACTCAGTGGGAGCGCGAACCGCTCGAACGTCTTGCCGCCGATGGACAGTTGCGGGCTTTCAAGCACACCTCATTCTGGCAATGCATGGATACTCTGCGAGATAAGAAGTTGCTGGAAACGCTGTGGGAGACAGGCCAAGCGCCGTGGAAGATATGGGAGGCTTAATTGCGAATCTTAGTTACCGGGCATAAGGGATACATTGGTTCCGTGCTGGTGCCGCTGGTGGAACGAGCGGGGCACGAAGTGGTGGGGCTCGACAGCGGTCTGTTTGAGGACTGCGCCTTTGGCACGCTGGCCGAAAGCCAGGTTCCCTGGATTCGCAAGGATGTGCGGGAGATCGAGGTCTCGGATCTTGAAGGTTTTGACGTCATCATGCATCTGGCGGGAATTTCCAATGACCCGTTGGGTGATTTGAACCCAGAGTGCACGTATGAGATCAATCATTTAGCTTCCGTTCGCCTAGCCCGGTTGGCCAAGCAAGCCCGTGTCTCGCGCTTCATCTTCTCGTCTTCTTGCAGTAATTACGGCGCCGCCGGCGACGATTTTCTTGACGAGTGCAGCCGATTCAATCCCGTGACTCCTTACGGCGACTCGAAAGTGCGTGTCGAGCTGGATGTGCGGCAACTGGCGGACGACAGCTTCAGCCCCACTTTTCTGCGCAGCGCCACCGCCTATGGCGTCTCCCCATATCTTCGCGCCGACCTGGTTCTGAATAATCTTGTAGGTTGGGCTTTTACCACGGGGCTGGTCTATCTCAAAAGCGACGGCACGCCGTGGCGCCCGATTGTGCATATTGAGGATATCTCTCGCGCGTTTCTGGCCGTGGCCGAGGCGCCGCGAGAGCGGGTACATCTAGAGGCCTTCAACGTAGGCGTAACCGAAGAAAACTACCGCATTCGCGAGTTGGCTGAGATGGTGAAGGAAACCGTTCCTGGATGCCGCATACAACTTGCCGACGGTGCCGGGCCGGACAAACGTTGCTACCGCGTAGACTGTTCGAAGATTCGCCGCGTTTTGCCTGCGTTTCGGCCACAATGGACGGCCCGCGCCGGAGCGCAGCAGCTTTACCGCGCCTACCAACAGATTGGCCTCACGCACGAGGACCTAGAAGGCCCGCGCTTAATGCGCATCCGCCATGTGAAGAAGCTCCACCAATTGGGCTTTCTGGATTCTTCCCTGCGCTGGGCGCCTCAGAAGGCGGAGGGGGTCAGGCAGGGTGGGATCGCCCATGCGTAACGGAACTCACTGTCGCAGTTGCGGACGGGACCACCTAGAAGCCGTGCTTTCACTGGGTTGTACACCCTTAGCCGACGCCCTGCGCACGCCTGAGCAATTAGACAAAGCCGAGCCCACCTACCCCTTGGATGTCTCGCTGTGCTCAGCTTGCGGGCTGGTGCAGATCTTGCATACCGTCCCTCCGGAAGAACTTTTTTGCCAGGACTACCCCTACTTCTCTTCTTTTTCCGAGGCGCTCTTACGCCACTCGCGGGAAAATGCCTTGCGGCTAATTGAATCGCGCCAGCTGAATTCCTCGAATTTGGTCGTCGAGCTGGCCAGTAACGACGGTTATCTATTGCGCAATTTCCTGGAACGCGGCATCCCTGTGCTCGGCATCGATCCTGCGGAAGGTCCGGCACGGGCGGCGGAAAAAATCGGGGTGCCCACGCTGCGTACCTTTTTCGGGGAGGACCTGGCGCGCGATTTGCGCGCCCAAGGCAAGCGCGCCGATGTCATCATCGCTAATAACGTGCTCGCCCACGTGCCCGACCTGAATGGGTTCGTCGCAGGCATTCGCCTGCTGTTGAGCGATCACGGAGTCGCGGTTATTGAGGCTCCCTACGTACGCGATTTAATCGACCATTGCGAATTTGACACCATTTACCACGAGCACCTTTGTTATTTCTCCGTCTCTGCCGTGGATCGATTGTTTCGCCGCCACGAACTTTATTTGAATGAGGTTGAACACCTAGCCATTCACGGCGGCTCGCTGCGTTACTCGATTGAGCCGATCGAACGTGTCCAGGACTCGGTCAAGCATTTTCTAGCCGCCGAGAAACAGGCCGGAGTGGCCAGCTTGAACTACTACCAAGATTTCGCCCAACGTGTCCAAGCAGTTCGCAGTTCGCTACGCGAGCTATTGTCTACCCTGAAACAGCAAGGAAAGAAAATCGCCGCCTACGGGGCGGCGGCTAAGGGCAGCACCCTATTGAATTATGTGGGCTTGGGATGTGAGACCTTCGATTTTGTGGTCGATCGCAATACCCACAAGCATGGTCTCTACATGCCGGGCAAAGACTTGCCTATTTTTCCGACCAGCAAGTTGCTTGAGGAGCAGCCGGATTTCGTGTTGCTCCTCACCTGGAACTTTGCCGACGAGATCCTTGCCCAACAAGCAGAATATCGCCAGCGCGGAGGCAAGTTTATTCTCCCCGTTCCGCAACCCCGAATCGTATGACCGGCAATGAAAACCTTGTACGCTCCGCCGCTACTTTGACTGCGCCGCGAAATCCCGAAGCCTTAGCCACTTCGTCCGAGTACTCATGTCAGAGTTGTGGGGCTCGTGGAATGGCCGTCTTCTATGAAATCAAGAATATCCCCGTACACAGTTGTCTGCTGCTCGAGGATGAAGAAAAAGCGCGCGGCTTCCCGCGCAGGGATCTGGAGCTCGGATTTTGCCGCGCCTGCGGTTTCATTCAAAATGTCATCTTCGACCCTGGGATGTTGCGCTATAGCTCTGCCTACGAAGAACAGCAGTCATTTTCACCGCGCTTTAACCAGTTCGCCGAGGAGTTAGCCGGGGAGCTGATTGAACGCTATCAATTAAGGGGAAAGCAGATCGTTGAGATCGGCTGTGGCAAGGGAGACTTTCTGGTGCTGATCTCGAGCCTGGGCGGCAATCGCGGCATCGGAATCGATCCTAGTTACATTCCCGAGCGAGTAGAGGCGCCCGGGGTACGCTTCATCGTTGACTTCTACAGCGAGCGTTATGCCGATTTAGCCGGTGATTTGATCTGCTGCCGTCACACCCTGGAGCATATTCCCGAGACTCGCAAGTTCCTTACCACGTTACGCGCTTCTCTGGGGGAGAACAATTCTGCGGTGATCTTCTTTGAAGTTCCCGATGTGGGCCGCGTGCTACGGGAGATCGCCTTCTGGGATATCTATTACGAGCATTGCTCTTACTTCACCCTAGGTTCTCTGGCTCGCCTGTTTCGCGCGACCGGGTTTGAGGTGCTGCGGTTGGCCAAAGCCTACGACGATCAATATTTATTGCTGGATGCGGTGGCGGCAAAAGCCACGACGCCGCCGGCGCTGAGAGAAGAAAACGACCTGGAGCAGCTCACACGAGAGGTCGAGTTCTTTGCCGGTAACTACCGCGCTCGTTTGCGGGAGTGGCAAATGCGCATTGCTCAAATACGGAACAAGGGACAACGTGCCGCCCTTTGGGGGTCGGGATCGAAGTGTGTATCGTTCCTCAGCACCATGGATGTTAGTGATGAGATTCAGATGATCGTGGATATCAATCCTTTTCGCCACGGAAAGTATTTGGCGGGAAGTGGAAAACGGATCTCGCCACCCCAGGCTCTTAAGGACTACCAACCGGACGTGGTGATTGCCATGAATTCCATTTATGCTGAGGAAATCAGGCAAACGCTGGAGAGTATGGGCCTCCGACCAGAATTGATGGCCTTATAAAAGTTTGGGAAACGGTCCCAACAGCATGCAGCATCCACTCTCAATGATCGACGGCCTCGCGCGACAATCGGTACCAGGCCCCTGCCCGGCCTGCGAGGGCTCGCGCTCGCGGGTATTCTTTGAGCTGGGACCAGTGCCGGTGAACTGTATTTCTTTGTGCCCTACTCCCCAGGAAGCCGAGCGTTGCCCCAGGGGAAGCATACAGCTGGCGTTTTGTGCCGATTGCGGCGCTATTTACAATCAGGCATTCAATTCTCAGCTTCTCGACTACGACCGCCGATATGATAACTCGCTGCATTTTTCCCCTTCCTTTCAGCGCTATGCAGAAGAATTGGCCGAGCGCTTGATCGCTCGCTACGACCTGCATAATAAAGACGTCATTGAGGTTGGGTGTGGCAAGGGAGAATTCCTAGCCTTGCTCTGCTCCCGAGGAGCCAATCGCGGTCTGGGTTTCGATCCAGCCTACGAACCGGGAAGAGTCGATACCCGCGTGGGCGAGGGTTTTAGGGTGATTCCCGACTACTACTCCGAGCGTTACACAGAATACCCGGCGGATTTTTTGTGCTGCCGGCACGTTCTCGAGCACATCATTACGCCGCGCTCGTTTCTAGGCGATATTCGCCATGCCCTGCGCAATCGAACGACTTGCGCGGTGTTTTTCGAAGTTCCTAGCGCCGGCGCGGTCTTTGAGGGAATGGGCATTTGGGACATCATTTACGAACACTGCTTTTATTACAACCCCGGGTCGCTTGAGCGGTTGTTCACGGAGTGCGGTTTTAAGGTCTTTGCGACCTACGACAGCTTCCAAGGACAATACCTATGTTTAGAAGCCAGAGCGGCGATCGGCGCAGGCGCAGCCGAGTGTTCACGCGCGAACAGTTGGGAGCGTGCAAGCTTCGGCACCCTCGAGCGTTTCGGGGATGATTATTGTCGGCGGAAACAGTACTGGCACGAGCAGCTGGAGACGCTCGCCAGCGCGGGGAAACGCGTGGTCGTTTGGGGCTCGGGAGCCAAAGGAGCCACCTTTCTGAATGCCCTACGCGAGGTCTCGCGGATCGAATACGTCGTCGACATGAACCCGTATAAGCAGGGAATGTTCGTGCCGGGTACCGGGCAAGAGGTAGTGGCGCCCCAGTTTTTACAACGCTACGCACCGGACCTGGTCCTAATTACCAATCGAAACTACGAAAGCGAAATCCGGCGCGAAGTCACCGAGCTGGGGCTGCGGCCGGATTTTCAGCTGGTGTGAGGCTCGTCCGTTAACCCGAGCGAACCTTCGAAGGAGCCAAGTATGAACACGGTTTTTTATGATTCTGCGGTGAATGATGACCTCCGTCGGCAACGCCTGTTTGCGGGGCAGTTGTTTGTTTTCTCCCCCCGACCTGCTTCCCTGGCCTTAGTCGAATTTGCCCGCGCCATGATCCGGGAAGCTTTCGGTTCGCGGGATCCGCTTACCGCGCAACACCAGATGCCGGTCGAGGAATATGTGTCGGTAGTGGCGCCCTTAAAACCGGCTTTCATTCATCATCCTGACACCATGAAGCTGTTGCGAGCGCTGGTCGAGGAGGCGGGATGCGAGCTTGAGAGCACCTATGTCGATGTGCCGCGGTTGCGAATGGTTACCAGTGACGCCTATCTGACCTCAGGGGTCGGATATGCCCACCACCCGCATCGTGACACGTGGTACTCGGCGCCTATGGCGCAATTGAACTGGTGGGTTCCCATCTATGATTTTGAGTCAGAAAGCTCGATGGCCTTCCATCCGCGCTACTGGGCGGAAGCGGTGGAGAACGGTTCGGCTGAGTTCAACTATTATGAGTGGAACGCCACGGGGCGCAAACAGGCCGCGCAGCACGTAAAAAGCGACACCCGCAAACAGCCAAAAGCGAAACAGGAAATTGAGCTCGAGCCCCAGGTTC
>JAFAPG010000929.1 GCA_019247235.1 Acidobacteriota bacterium | reverse complement strand
GCAAGGCCGCGAATCTGCGTTGGAGTACGTCTGTACGTGCTGACAATAGCGGCATTGAAGTGGCGGACGCAGCCGAAACCGGAGGCAATTGAAATTTGGTGCATGGGCAGCTCTGTCTCGTCGATCAGCTTCTTGGCAAAATGCAGTCGCCGAGTGTGTGCAACTGCGCCTGGCGATGCCTCCAGATGTCTGAGAAAAAGTTGCCGTAGGTTGCGAAATCCAATCCCCAACCGCTCGGCCAGCCCTTGCACTCCGCCATCTTGTAACCCGCTCTGAGCAATGAAACGCAGAGCGCGCGTTAGCGTGCGTGGTGTACCTGGCCACGTCGGAGTTTCCGGAGCGCATTCTGGCCGGCACTTTAAGCAGGGACGAAAACCTGCCTCAATCGCGGCCGCGGCGTTCAGAAAATAACGCACACGGTTGTCTTTGACAGTAGGCCCAGGGCAGCTCGGACGGCAATAGATCCTAGTGCTGAGAATACCGACAAAGAACTTTCCATGGAAACGTACATCACCTGCCAAACGGGCTCGCCTGAAGGCTGGAAGATTGATATGCATCGAATGGACCTTCTGAACCTAGAGCTTTCGATCGGTCGCTGTGCCCACCGGTCGCCTTGACGAGCCTCCCACAGAATTTTATGCGTGGCAGATACACCGACGGTGGGGCTCAGGCTTCAAATGTCGGAGTCGGGCCGCCAATGTCGTGCTCTCCATGATCCAGTCTGGCTCGACACGATCAAAGGACCAAAATAGTTCGGAGAGGCAAGTTATCCCTCCATTGTGGTCGCAAAGTTCATCAAGGAATTCACAATAGGCAAGGCCAATGTGAGGATCTCGGGTTCGGTATGAGGATAGCCGTCTTTGAGTAATGTCGTTTCTATTTCCGCGGCTCGAGTATTGCATCCAGGCGATTCGGCGTCGACTCGATCCTTTCCAAGTGCGGATAGCGTAAGCCCTCGTGGAAATTCACATTCAGGGTCAGAAAGTCCTGGTCGCGTTTCACCAAAAGCTTGATGGGTGTAGAGCTGTTCTCGGCGGCAAGGATGGCATCGCGGAGGTTGACAACTGTGAAAGCCTGGTCGTTGACTGCTTTCACTTGCATCTCGGGAGTCAGCCCTGCTTTGAATGCAGGACTATCCCACCATACATTGGCAACACCCCCAGTAGCCCCGTCGTTATCGTCGTCGTTGGCCTCAGGCTTTAAGGAAAGACCTAGGGAAGTGGCAAAACTTGCTCCTCGAGATTTGTCCCTGTGCTTCATCGCGTCAGGCTCGGTGTCGTTGTACACCAGCCTGTAACCTCCCCGGGTGAGCCCATCTTCGGGCATATTCGCTTCGACATCATAAATTCGGCTACGGAAAAATGCGCCCCAATCCAGCGGTTGTACTGAGTTTAAGGCTTTGACCAAGTCTTCCAAGGTATAGGTCTTAGTGGTATAACTTCCGTTCTCGCTGCCAAAAAAGAGTTTGGCGAAATCGTCGAGAGACCTTTGTTCCTGACTCAATTCCCGGATTTTCGTATCGGCATCAAGCCAGACCAGATCCGATTCCCAATAGTAGTCATAGGAGCGCTGCCAGCTGGGCCAAATCTCTTGCGAGATCCCGTGAGACGAGATGATGGGCTGATTAGTGGTATCCGCCAAAGGACGCCAGGTTCGTCCTGGGCTGATCCTGAGATTGGCAGCGATTTCAGCTAGCTGGTCACGCGCTTGTTCCAATGTGCGCATACCAGAACGCGCGGTCAGAACATTTCCATAATAGTCGGTCAAACCTTCATAGACCCACAACAGACTGTTCTGCATGGGCACGTTGAAGTTGGGCGTCCACAGCTCAGCGGGACGGCGAAACTTACCATTCCAAGAGTGCGTGTATTCATGAGGTAGAAGAGCACGGCCTGCAATGCCGGAAGGCCAGTCCGTGAAGTAGTTGGCGCGAGTGCCATCCTCGCTGGACTGATGATGTTCTAACCCCTTGCTGCCCACGGTATCGCTCACGGAGAGCAGGAAATCATAATGATCGTAGTGATGGGAGTCGAACAGCCTCTCTGCCTGCACAACCAAATTCTTGTGGTACTGCAATTGCTCGGGACTAATTTCGAGTTGGATTGGCTTATCAGCGAAAATATTCAGGAAGACCGGATTCTTCGGGCCACTCGATAGATCAACACGTTTGTAGTTGATACCGGCGTAAACGGGTGAATCGACGAGTGTATTCAGTGCAGTATCCTTGAACTGAATTAGGTTTCGTTGTTCGGTCTTCACCTCAAGGGCGGTAGCAAACTTCCAGCCCTCGGGTAAACGCAACTGGGGTGAAAATTGAATTTGCCGGGCGAAGTATCCGGCGGGATAGAGGAGCACGCTATTCCAGGTGAGATCGGCAATCTGGTTCGAAATGCGTCCTTCCTTGGCCTTTGTTGGAGCTAAGTACTGAAAGCTTACCTGCAAGGTAGTTGCGCCATTTGGTACCTGGATGTGGAAGGCCCACATATCAGTCGAATCCCGCACCCAGGAAACTCGTTGCCCATCGGCCGTGACCCCAAGACCGGCCAGATCGGCTACCAAATTCGATGGCGAATGTGTGCCGGGAAGCCACTTTGGATAGAGCAATGTTAGCTCCCCCGCCTTCACGGGAATGACCTCGCGCACACTCACTACACGAGCCTGCACATTGCTCAGATCGACGCTGAGCGAGATAGTGCCCATGTAGGGTTTGTCACCAGGAGCAGGTATCGGCGGAGGTAGCGGCACCGGTTGCGGACCTGCAGAGTTCTGGGCATACAGTCCATCGGCTAAAGCAATGCCCATAGCAAGAACCAAGGCAAATAGGCGCCCGCAGAGGAGTGAACCGCGCATCAAGATCGTCCGAAACTCCGAGGAGTGTGTATATCACATCCTGGGGATTTCCGTCGGGGTTATCGACGCGTCCCGAAAGCGACCGTCGATCACGGTTCTATCATGCCGATCGTCAATTATCTCAAGCCCGGTCTTCCGAGCAGCCGAGAGCCGCCAACATGCCTCGCATGTATCCAAAGCTGGTGGCAACTCCGGGCAGCGGGTCGTCGGGATGAACTTCGTACTCTAGGTCGACGAATCCGGAATACTTGGTCGCTATAAGGGCGTCGAACATTCTCCGCAGCGGGAGCCTTCCGCTTCCCACCGCCACTTGGCTTTCCTTACTACCAAAGTCAGCCAAGTCTTTTATGTGCACGTTAAGGAGCCTTGGGCCCATTTCGTAGATCGCTTGAACCACATCCGTCCCTGTACGAGCTGTATGGCCAACATCCATGCAGCAACCGATACGCGCATCCATCGTCTGGACGGCCCTTAAGACGTCGAGCGGGGAGCGCCATAGGGCGTCTTCGGGGCCATGATTGTGTATAGCCACTGCGATATTGTACTCACGTACAAAACGTTCGATGCGAGGAAGGGTTTCCCGCGTGGGGTCGCCGGCAACAATGAGCTTGACTCCGGCACGCTTCGCATACTCGAATTTGGCCCGTATGTCATCGTCCGCATTCTTGCTGAAATAGATAACTCCGGCAGCATGGATGGTGATCGCGGCCCTGCGATAATCTTCCACGGCTGCCTGCTGATCTG
>JAFAPG010000813.1 GCA_019247235.1 Acidobacteriota bacterium | reverse complement strand
GTTCCAGGTCAAAAATTTAATTTGCCTGCTGCCGATGTACGCGATCTGCATTTCGGCGCAAGGTGCTCCCACCACCAGCCCAGAACAGTCGATAGAACGTGCTTTCGAGGTTGGCAATTTTGAGCTAGGGCTGCGACTGGCTGAGGCTGCGGTACGCCAAACCCCCAGAAACGTCAAGCTCTGGGCTTTTGAAGGTATCGCTCTCTCCCACCTAGGCCACCCATCACGAGCGCTCGAGGCATACAACCATGCACTCGAGATCTCGCCAGACTACCTTCCGGCTCTCGAGGGGGCCGCGGAGTTGCAATATAACCTGGCAACTGAGAGGGCGGTTCCTCTGTTGAATCGCATTCTCAAAATCCATCCCGCTGATCCCACCGCACACGCAATGATGGGGGTACTAGCATACAAGCGTCATGACTGCCGCTCTGCGGTGAGTCATTTTCGCGCCAGTAAGGAATTGATTTCCTCGCAGGCGGCAGCCCTTGCCGAGTACGGGTCTTGTCTGGTTGATCTTGAGCTCCCAGAAGACGCCATCCCTGTCTTTCAACAACTTCTTGCCCTTGAACCTGCAGATACGCATGCACGATATAACCTTGCCGTCGTTGAATTCAATGCCCATCAGGCAAAGAGCGCGCTGTCAACTTTAGAGCCATTGCTCGATGCCACGCCATCAGATCCGGATGCGTTGGAGTTGGCCGCCTCCGCCTATGAGGAGTCCGGGGATACTCCGAATGCGGTACGACTGCTTCGCCAAGCGATTGCGTTAAACCCCAAGAATCCCAAGTACTACGTCGATGTTGCCACAATTTCCTTTAATCATCAGTCATTCCAGGTGGGAGTGGATATGATCAATGCTGGTCTCACAGAGAATCCGGAGGCCGCAGTGCTTTATGTGGCCCGGGGGATTCTTTATGTGCAGTTAGGGCGATACGGCCAGGGAGAAGCAGACTTCGAAACTGCCAACCGCTTGGACCCGCGACAAACCTCAGGCGCTGTGGCCCAAGGTCTGGCACAAATCGAGCAGAGCAATCTCGATCGCGCTCGATCCACGGTCGAGCTGGAGTTGAAAAGCCATCCGCGCGATCCGTTTCTACATTTCCTAAAAGCGCAAATTCTGTTTCAAAAGTCGGGTCAGCCGCAAAGCAAAGAGTTTCAGGACGCCATTGGCGCCGCCTCACTGGCAGTCGAGATCGAGCCTGATTTGGTTCTGGCACGCGATTTATTGGCCAGCCTTTATTTGAAATCCGGACAGCTAGAACAGTCGATCGCGCAGTCACGGCGCGCCTTGAAGGAGAACCCCAGCGATCAGGAAGCGCTGTATCATCTGATTCAGGCACTGCGGCAGAGCGGCAAAGACAAAGGGGAGCTTCCCGGGTTGGTGAAACGCTTGGCAGCGGCGCGGCAGGAGTCCCGCAATGCCGAAGCGTTAGGGAACAAATACAAACTGTACGAGCCTCCGGCTGAGAGCAGCCCATCGCTAGCAAAATAGTCTTGTTCTAGGTCTGCGCCGAATCGACTCCTGGCCGATGCCGCGGCATTCGACGGCTTTAGCGAGCTAAGGCTGGGTAGCGTCCTCGACCAGTTTGTAGCGGTAGCGCTCTCTTTCTTCTTTTGTGGTTTGCTCGCGAAGTTGAGCGAGGCGTTTCAGTAAATCCGGAATCTCGCTCGTCTGCCCAGTTTTCCGCAGCGCCTGGATCAAGCGATAGAGCGAGGTCTGATCTTTGGGATCGATGTCGAGCGCTCTCCTACACTGTTCGACCGCCTGCTGGTTTTGCTCAGTTTGCATGTAGAGTTTGGCGAGCACTGCCCGTGCCGGAGCCAGCCGGGGCTGGAGCATGACGGCTCTTTTTGCTGAGCGCATGGCAGTCTGAAATTCTGGAGTGCCCGGCTCAGCGCCTTTCTGACTGAGAATGTCTGCCTCGAGGTAAAGTAAGAGTGGATCGTTTGGGTTGCGCGCGAGTTTTGTTCGCACTCCTGACAGAGCGCGATTGAGGTCGTTAGCCTGGACGGCGGCCATTCCTTGAGCTGCTGCGCTGAGCGATTGACTGGGATCCAATTGATAGGCTTTCTCGAAGTCGGCTTCCGCTTGCTCATATTGGGAGAGTTGAACCTGGAGAGCACCACGTGCGAAATAAAGTGAGGCCGAGTTTGGTTGCTGGCCTATGCCATCGGTAACCGCATCAATGCCAACTTGAAAAGAGTCATGCGCCGCCGAAAGGTAGGCGAAATCCAAGTAGAGGTTAACATTACGCGGCTCTTCAAGAATCGCCTGGCGCAAGAGGCTGACGGCTTGAGGCGTATCGTGCGCATCTTCATAGGCGGCGGAAGCCAGCTCGAGCGTGGCAGCGCTGCTATGACCAGTCGCAAGTAACGACTGCAGCGTACGAATAGCATCTTCGGGCTTATGATCCATGAGTTGAAGGGACGCGAGCACATGGCGCTCGGAGACATCCTCGGGCTCAAGAGCTATTACGCGCTCAAAGACGCCGACCGCCTGCTCCAATTGCTTCAGTTTTGCCAGGCAGATTCCGTAGGCCCGGAGCGCGCTTGGCTGAGAGCTGAATAACATGTCGGCCTTTGCGAAATGAGGCAGCGCCGCTTTGCAGTTCCCCTGTTGGTACTCGGCTACAGCCAGCATGCCATGACCGGTCGAGTCTCCCGGATGTAAACGCAGAATGTGTTCGAGAAGGGGAATGGCCGCTGGGTTGCCAGCCTCATATTGGATTTGCGCGGCACCATGCAGTGCTGGTAGGTAGTTGGGCGAGATGCGCAGTGCACGCTGAAACGAGGCCAAAGCTTGTTTGTTTTCTCCTTCCCCGGAATAGGCGATTCCTTGCATAGCCCACAACTGCGCATTGTGGGGCATGGCCGCAAGAGCGGGTCGAAGTCGTGCAAGTGCGTGGTCAAACTCACGGTTGCGCAACGCCGAGGCGATCTCATCGATCTGGTCGGCGGCCGGGGCCGATAGTACGCCGACAAAAATGAAAGCCTCAAGCAGAAGGCGACGGTTTCCCACCAGCGGGGGTTTGATCATAGCAAAGCGGCTTCTCGCACTGTTTGTACTATAGTGCGCTGTACGGATCTAGGGCGATCCTGAGTACTCAATGCGTGCACTGCAGCTCGAAACGCTGACTCCATCATGAACAAAAAGAAAGCCGGCCCTTTCGAAAAAAAGGGCCGGCACCTGTTAATTGCGCGAGAGACTCAGAAGGAAATCTTGCCTCCCAGCTGCCAAAATCGAGCTTCGTGCGAACCCGTGGCTGCCCCGAAGTTCCCATCTGGCAGATTCACAGAAACCGCGTTATCTGCATAGTTCGCTCGGTTGAAGAGATTGAATAGTTCAAACCGCAGTTGAAAGTTGACCCGTTCCGACAGGTGAGTGTCCTTATAGACGTTCACATTGGTCTCGTAAAAATTTGGCCCTCGGAATCCACTCGGCTTCTCATTTCCTTCCGATCCAAAGGCGGGAACGGCAAAGTCACTTCGGGGAATCGCCCCCACCAGCCAGGACGGGTTCGAAGTTGATTGGTGGTAACTGGTCGCATCCGGATAGTCAAAATTATTTCCATCCGCGTTGAAATCGCCGCTTCCCGGCGCATAGCCGATGGCGGGATTCGACAGGGAAGGGCAGCCTACCGGGTTGGCGCAGACCGGCTGATAAGAGGCGTTTGTGCTAACGGTTAATGGATAACCAGATTGGAAGATGCTGGTGCCGCTGATACCCCATCCACCCGTCAGGCGGCCTATGGCCCCCTGCCCACTGTTTAAACCCTTGAGTGAATAGTTAAAGCTAAGAGAGAAGCGATTGGGCACATCAAAGTTTGATAACCCGTAAAATCGACCCGGATTAAAGGGGTCCGGATAGTTCAAGGCGTCATCTTTGGCCTGGGACCGGGTGTAAGAAAAGTCGACGTACCCGCGCGAGAAGCGTCCTTTGAAATCAAAGTATACGCTCTCGTAATTGCCATAACGGTCATTGGCAGAGTAGGTTATCGAGCCGAAGCTGTGATTCAGCCGGCTGGGCACCAGGGTCTCGTGGGTGATCAAATCGCCTGGCAAGACGTTGATATCGACACCATAGCTGACGATCCCTGCGGCATTGCCATTGCTTACGATGTCGTAGGAGTGAGATCCGGAATAGCCGACGCTAGCGGCAAAGACGCTACCCAGTTTTCGCTCCACGCTCAAGGACCAGATGTCTGCTTTGGGCGACTTCAGCAGTGGATTAATGGCGCCGATGGCAAAATTGGTCCCGGGAACTCCACCCTGGGCATTTAGCCCTCCCTGAAAGGTCGGGAAGCTGAACCCAAAAGGCGGCTTACTGCTGTTTCCGAGAACGAAGATCGGCGGTTGCGCGGTAGCCGTTCCACCGGCGAAAAACGTAGGCATGACCAGCCCTGGAGGGCTGCCGCGGAACTCCTCCTGCACGTTGGCCTGGGTTAGCCAGTTGTTATAGACACCGAATCCGCCGCGCACCACCCAATCGCCTTTGCTGGTGGGATCCCAAGCCACCCCGATGCGAGGACTAAAAAGATTGTTGACCGAGTGCAATAAAGCATTGTGGGTAGCCTTAGCATACCCGTTCGCGATTTGCTCTTGTTGGGTATTGCCGGTACCCAGATAGAAGTTGCCGAAGACCGTAGTAGGACTCTTCGACCACGGGTTTCCGCTATCGTCGTAGCGCAATCCCAAGGTCAGCGTCAGATTCCGTCTCGCCTTCCAGGTGTCTTCTACAAACAGACCAAACGTTCTCGACGCCGCATCCCAGTTCCACAATTGCTCGGTTCCGGTTGCAGGGTTGTACATAATTCCGCCTTCGGTGGTGGGCGCATCTTGTGCCAGCTTCAATAAATTGTTGAAGCTGAACTTTGGCTGTGACCACGGTCCTTGAAAGGGCTCAACGTCGTCGCCATACCAACCTTCATAGCCGAACTTCAAAGCATGCGTACCCTGCACGTGAGTAAGCACGTCTCGCCAGTGATAGTTGTGTTGAATAAAATCTCCCTGCGCGAACCCCACGCCGTAGGCTTGGCCGGAATCCACATTAATTCCGGTTACGGAGATGGAAGGAACGGTGTAGTCTTTAGCCCCACTACCCAGGACGCCTTCCACCCTGCTCACCCCAGCGGTAAATTCATTGAGCGTGCTAGGTGAGAAGGTGTGTGTCCATGACGCCTGCCCGGCGACTTGCCAGGTATTGTTCAAGGCAGAAAATTGCGGCATCGGGGACGGTGCCCCGGTTAGTAGAAGCGTTCGAAAAAGACTGACGTAGATCCGTTCCTTCTTGAAGCCTTGGTCGATGCGCGCAAAATATTGAGTTCCGTTCCTGATCGACGTTGCTCCAAAGGAGCCGGTATCGACTACGGGTAAATTGCAGGGAATATTATCGGTGGCCGCAGTTCCGCAGGTAGTGGGGAAAAGCGTCGGGTCATTAGCAAATTTTTGCACCGAGGTGCCAACCACCCCCGTAGGCAGATAGGTGGTCAGAATATGTGTTCCTACCGTGTGGGCCAGCGCGGGGTTTGCTTGGGCGAAGGCGATGAACTCAGGGGCGGGAAAGTTTACCGATCCTCCTGCGCTCGAAGACGAGCGTAAGGGTTCTACAGCAAAGTAAAAGAAGCTGTTGTGGTGCGGAAATATCGGTCCGCCGACGGCGAAATCCATATTGTTCGAGTGGAATGGTTTGTAGGGGAAGCCAACAAAGTGCTGGCTGGCGAACATTTTTTGATAATTGAAGTAATCTGATGCCGAGCCATGGAATTGGTCGGTCCCCGATCTGGTGGTGAACATAGTTTGCAGACCGGCGGCGCGGCTGTACTCGCTGCTGAAAGTGTTGACCTGAACGCTGGTCTCCTGGATCGCCTCTGGCTGCGGCGTTAAGTTTAGAACGCCCTGGCGAATCCCACTGGTGACGTCAAGACCATCGACAACGTACTGATTGTTATTCTGGCCTTGACCATTGGCACTGGCGTCGACCTGCTCCTCGGTAGAGTAGTTGTCTACGCCCGACGCAGGACTTCCTGACGCACTGGTTCCCAAGCCGGAGACACCAGGCGCCAAAGTGACCAAGGTCACAAGATTGCGTCCGACGATGGGCAGCTGTGCCACCGCCTGATTTTCCAAGGTCAACTGAGTACGACTGTCGGCGGTATCGACCACTGGACTGGTCGAAGTCACGTTGACCGCTTCGGTCACCGCTCCCACCTTCAAAGTGATGGGCACGTTCAAATTCTGCTCAGTCAGCAAAGTAATGTTCGACTCTGACTTTGCGTAGCCCGATGCTTCGGCGGTTACTTTGTAGCCGCCGGGTGCCAGGCTAACGAAGCGAAAGTTCCCGTTCTCGTCGGTGCTCGTGGTTCTTGTGACTTGGGTTCCAAGATTCACGAGCGTAATGGTGGCTTTTGGCACCACTGCACCTGAGGGATCCTGAACCACACCTTGCACATTGCTCGTGAACTGTGCGTAGCATGGGCTAACGATGAGAACCAGCAGCGTAGAAAACCACAGAAAACTGAAGCGTGTCACAACCCTCGAAACCATGCGCCCTCCTGCGTAGTGTCCGCGAAAGTTTGGGCGGAACCCACAATTCCGCCAGACGGCAAACTAGAGCTCAACCGGTGCCGAAGACGGCTCCGATAGCTTGCGAGTAAGCGTTTGCTCAATGGCTGAGTACGGTACTCGAATCTGTATACAATAGTCAAGTCAAATCTGGGATCATGATGGCCAGAGGAGACAACAAAGATACCCGCAGCGGGGCACCGTGTTTATCACTCTGGCGAATGCGTTCTCAGTACGAACGATATTGAGCCAGCACAGACACGACTCCAAGTGCTTTTCTCGCACTATCGTGAACCACCCGATTATTTAGGTTCTGAAATGAAACGCTTGCGATCGCTTGACCTGCTCACCTTTTGGCAGTATAAGCTCCAGATAACGATTGCTGAGAAGCCCTGAAGATCTGTGAACCCAAGGAGGTTGGCATGCATGTGAGCCGACGAAAATTCGCGCAGTTAACCGCGCTGGCTGCGGGAGGGGGAATAGCGATGCACAGCCTGCCAGCCTGGCCTCTATCGGCGTCGGTGTCCTCGGCCAACGTGGGCGTAACCCCCGGCTTGTCCTTATTTGGCTATTCCGAAGTCGAGCTCCTGGACGGCGCCTTTCGGGAACAGTTTAATCACAATCATGATCTGTTCCTGCATTTGAACGAAGACGCGTTGCTGAAACCGTTCCGCCAACGCTCCGGCCTGCCTGCCCCCGGCCCAGATATGGGCGGGTGGTATGACAACGCCGACGATTTCGCCCCTCCAGATTATTTTCATGCCTTTATTCCTGGACACAGTTTCGGGCAATATTTGTCCGCTCTGGCTCGTGCTTATGCGGTTACCGGCTCGAAACCAACGCAAGAAAAAGTTCACCGCTTAGTCAGAGCCTTCGGCCAAACTGTCGAGCCTTCGGGTAAGTTCTACGTGGATTATCACCTGCCCGCCTATACCTACGACAAAACCAGTTGCGGCCTTATTGATGCCCACCAGTTCGCCCAATGCCCCGACGCTCTCGATGTGCATTGGCGGGCTACCCAGGCGGCGCTGCCATTTCTGCCGGAAAAAGCACTAAGCCGGGCCGAGCAACGGGCGCGTGCCCATAAGAGTGTTGCCGACACCTGGGATGAAACTTACACACTGCCAGAAAACTTTTTTTTGGCCTATCAGCGCAGCGGGAATTCACGCTATCGCGATCTGGCCATTCGCTTCATCGAACAGGATTACTTCGGCCCACTGGCTGACGGAGAAAACGTTCTTCCTGGAGAACACGC
>JAFAPG010000803.1 GCA_019247235.1 Acidobacteriota bacterium | reverse complement strand
GCCAGTGGCCGGAATTGTTGATGATCATGTCCCCTTCCCAGGGATCGCCGAAATATCCCACTCCGACCAACTCTGTTTCGATCTGGTTCACTTGCGGGTCACGCCAGCGGACCGTGGCCACAGACGGGTTGGAGTAGTATTGCGGATCATTGTTGGGGGCGTCATATTTGTAGCAAACGATGGTGCGATCGGCTGCGCCGTTTTTTGGCGAGGACTCGAGCCGGATCTGCCAGTACAAGGTGTTGGAACCAAAGAAACCCAGGCTTAAGCCTTGCCCTGAAACTGTCCCCAGCGCATTCTGAACGTTCTGCCGCATTGCTCTTGACCAGTACTCGTTGTGGCCCGCCGACACAAAGACGCTGTGCTGGGGCCAGCTTATAAGCGACGCATTCTCGTGCACATCAATGTCGGTTAAGTAGGTGACATCGTAGCCGTTCTTCTCCAGCCAGCGCACGAGGTTATACTCCCAGCCAGCGGCCGGAATGGGATAGCTTTGGTCCGGGCCCGGCTGGAGGTTTGCGAGAAACTCGCCGGCTCCCACCCCGCTTGAAACGCCCCACTGGTTGCTGTCATAACTGTATCCCAGCACATACGGCCGATTGAAGGAGACTTTCCAGGCGCGGCCGCCCGGGGCCCAGTCATAGAGCGACTTACCGTTGGCCCCGCCCGGCCAGAAGTTGTAGGCCTCGAAGGTGGTCACGCTGGATTCGAACACGATATCGGAGTAGGCGCGGTTATCATCCCGCACCACGAATATGATGTAGCTCTGCTTGCCGCTGCTGGCGGTCAGGCGCGCCAGGTAGATGCCGCTGACCCAACTGTTGGGAACATTCAGGGTATAGGAACTGGGCCAGTTGCATTCTACCATCCCATTGGCATCCGGGCTGGGAGTGTTGCGGCGTACCCCGGCCACGTTGTTAACGGTCATCAGCAGTCGGGCGCCGACGCCGCCGTACCAACCTGTGCGAAAGATCTCGATCTTGAAGGTCGAACTCGAGGTACTGACCGAGAAGTTGATGCTCCCTCCGATATTGACGCTCGTTAGCGAGGCATACCCTTCAATCTCCCGGTTGGTCGCCGGATTCGACAACTGCCAGCCCGAAGTTCCGGCCTTGGCGTTTTCCGTTTGAATAGGGTTCTGACCTCTACTGAAGGGAGTGAGAACAGTACTCAGAAAAAGAGTAGCAATTGCGCAGCAGCGATACATATAGATACCCTCAACCGAGTTGTAAGTGAGTTAATCTGAATTGCTCCCTCGCTGGACTTGTTTTCTGAAATTGCTTCCGGCCTGAGAGAGCTGCCAGCCGGATGTTCCAGGGTTCGAATTCTCTATTTGAATTGATTTTGGGCATGACCAAATTGGCTGTGAATAGGAGGAGAGTTCCTCCGAGGACTTCAAAGATGGGCTGGGCAAAGATTCTCACATCGCACTCCGCGTTTTCACTCTGGAAAAAATGAACGCGATGAAAGCGCTGAAGCCGCCGATACGCCTACTGTGCGTTTGCATTTTTTAAGCTTGATAACCCGCGCGGCTTCCGCTACCAGTAAATTCACCTCCTTGAGGGCGGTAGAAGCCAGTGGGAGTCTAATCCCACGACAAATCGCGTTTAGGGAAGGGAAAATGACTGGAAAGGTTGCGAGTTGCACTGATATTGCTGCGGGTTCCTCCTCTAATAACCTCACCCTCAGGCAAGAGTTGTGCTTTACACGCATATTGCGTGCGTCAAAGCTTGAGGTCAATAGTACGTGTACCAAAACCAGCGTGACGCTTTCGACTCACAGTAGAGGTTTGTTGATAGAAAGAACAGTAGGGTCAGGCTTATCGAAGTAAAAACAAGGAACTTTGCCGGACGCGCAAATGGAAGGATCGCGGTACCAGAGTTCTAGTACTTGCGATGGAATAGCTTACGATCCGATCGTGTCAGGATTCTATTGGCTCGCTGGGAGGAGATCGTCTGGGGATGGAACCGTGGGCAAGCGACACAGTCGACAAGCGGTGTCGACAGCGCTTTTGTTGTGACAAGCCCTGGCTGAGGCCTGCTGACGTGGCCGCATGCGGGCGAGTCGAGCAGGATTTTTTTTACTGCTAAACCTGATCCTTGCGCCCGGGGGTCATTTTGCGCCGGATTCGCTCAAAGTGCATTGCTTGACCTACGTCGTAAACCGCAATATATTTATGGCAAATGTCGCGTTCCACCAAGGCAGAGAAGGCTCGCCAAATAAATACGGCTCGTGGCCTGCTGCAGCGTGGAGTCGAGCTGCCCGAGGCAGTGCGTCGCCTTTCACGAGAGTTCGATTTGTCCGAGCGCCAGGCATATCGTTACTTGGAAGAAGCCTCGCAGCTCGATCGAGCCATCGAAATTCCAGAAGCCACAGTATCGGTCACCTTGAAACTTCCGCCCCGGACGGTAGAGCTGCTCAGAAAGTATGCAAAAAGCAGCGGTCTCACCATCGGAGCGATCGTAGCGCGGCATTAAATGCGTTTCTGCGGACTCTAAAGAGGCATGGCTGAGCCGCATAGAAAAAGCGGCCATTTTCAAGTTGATGTTTCCTATTCGTTTGATCGCTTGCTGGTGGCGAAGCTCGCGCAGGCTTACGAGATTCTGGTCCCATGTCGTGAGCGCCCCGTCGGCGCACGCGTGAAGGAGTTCGAGTATGAGAATGGCGGCGATCTACGCGCGGGTTCGTCCGAGCAACAAACGCGAGGAGAACACGATTGCGAGCCAGACGGCGTCGCTGATCGAGTTCGCCAAAAGCCACGATCTGGAAATGCCCAAAGAGTCGGTTTCGAAGATGAAGGTTACAGCGGAGCTACGCTGGAGGGGCCAGGCTTGGAGCGTGTGCGCGACCTCGCCGCCGAAGGCCAGATCCAGATTGTGCTCGCGTATTCGCCAGACCGACTGAGCCGCAAGTACACATACCAGATTCTGCTGATTGAGGAGTTCGCCCGCCATGGAGTCGAGACCAGTTCGTGAAATCGCCACAAGACGACAGCGCGGAAGACCAACTCCTGGTTCAGTTCCAAGGCATGATCGC
>JAFAPG010000758.1 GCA_019247235.1 Acidobacteriota bacterium | reverse complement strand
ATCGACGGTCGAGAAGTTTTGGTTAAAGTTGGGAAATACCAATACGGCCAGTTCAATGTGGCTGCGATCCATCTCTAGTTGCGCCTCTCGAAGGGTGCGGGTGGCATCATTCGATGCCAGTTGCGCCTTGATGACATCGGAATGTGCGACCTCGCCTCCCTGCTCAAGCTTGTTACTGAGATCGACAAATTTCTGCGCCTCCTGCGCGGCCAGCTGGGCATTCGCGTATTTGCGGCGCGCAATGACCTCCGCGTAGTAGGTCTTCACCACGGTCGCGACCAAGCCTCGCGCCGCAATCTCGGCTTTGGCTCGTGCCGCCGCCGCTACGGCAGCCGTGCGGCTGAAATCGGCGAACTGGCCCGCGCTGATTACCTCATGCGCATTGGCCTGGCTTAGATATTCATGAACGCCGTTATTGGCAATGAACCTTGTGTCTGAGGTGGGGCTCGTTGTTGGGCCGATTCCCTGCGTAAAGATGTACTGGTTGTTGTACACCACGCCCGGCAGAAGAGCTGCACGTGCCTGCACATGGTCTTCGTGGGCGATGGCCGCATCTCCCAAGGCAGAGCGATAGGTGGGATCGAGGTTTCGCGCTCGCCCCAGAGCATCCTGCAGGGTCAATACCATGGGAGCTTGTTGATTGGGACTCTCGGCCTGAGGCTTTGCATCTCCAACTTGGGCGAGCACACCAAATTGTGTGGGCCGATTTGGATTCGTAGACTGCTGCCCGGAGGCGCTTCTTGCTAGCACCAGCGCTCCAGCCAACGCGACAATAGCTTCGAAGTGCGAAAGTCGGTGATTGATCACGGCAGCTCCATGGAAGAAATTATGGCATAGCGCTCTAGAATGCAGGGGAGGGGCCATGCAATGGAGGTCCTGCGGGAAGGCCCTCCAACCAAAAGATGGATCAGAGTCCTAAAGCCCAGCCGTGACCTTACGGCGAGCAGCCATTTCCCGCGCGATGAGCTCCTTTTCACTCTTCGATAAAACTCGCGCGGCGACGGGAAACACGACCGTATCTTCGACGTGAATATGTTGTTGGTAGATGGCCGCCAAGTTTCGAACCGACTCCCGGAATTCGCCTGCTTCCTCGCCCGGCAGGCTCCCTTCGGCGAGACATTTCCGTCCCAGGTCTTCGACCCGCCGATGCAGGAGGCTTGCGTTGACGTGGTCACGTTCAAGCGGCTCCAGCCGTTCGATAGCTGACTGGATTTCGGATTGTCCGATTCGGCGCAGTCGGGGGAACAGGGATTCCTCTTCATCCGCGGTGTGCTTGGGCGCGGCTTCTCGGAAATAAGTGAGAGCAGAGACCAGTGCCGCACGGCTCTTCTCATCGAGCCGGCGATCGACTATGGCAGCCAGGGATTCAAGCGATCGTAAGAACATTTCGATACGCCGATGGCAGTCGCTCAGTAGCCCTGTGGGATCGGAAAAGTCGTGCGGGGTGGCTCCAATCTGAACCGGCACAGTTATCCACCTTTCATCGGTTTAGTCCCTTCACAACTTCCAAAAGGGCGCCATGCGGGAGAATGCCAGGAAAACCATCAAGAACCACCGTCGCTCGACCGCGTTTCGGTAACAAGAGGGAGGGACGCAGACCGGCGGTTGTTGGCCGTCCTCTCTAAGCTGTATTGCCCTCGATTCGTATTCTCGCCCGCTCGTTCTACTCAGATCTCAATGCCTGACGCTTGCGTTCTTAAGATGCTCCGGACCCTCGCCAAGACAATCTTCCGCACCCTGTGAGTCCAGGCTGCTGGGGTTTCTCGGTCGCGGGCAGGCTCACGAGCCGCAGATGACAATGTCCCCGGGGCACCCCGGCCATGAGCTCCGGGCACGTGAATGTAAAATAATAATGAAATCAAACAGTTACGGTGGGTTCCACGGGATCTAGAGCATTGGGGTGAGATGATGTCAAAATAATATATTGACATCACAATTGCTGGGCTTGTAAGCTAGTGGAATGAGTCGAAGCGCCTTTACCCTACGCATTGATGCTGCGGAGCGCAATGCGCTGAAAAATCTTAGCAAGATCGAAGGGCGGCCCATCAATCAGCTGCTGATTGAGGCTATCAAGAGCTATCTGGGGCAGAGGACTGAAAAGGAGCGCAGTTTGGAGGCGACGTTAGACAGCCTCAAGGCCTATCGCAGGAAAGATCCGGGATTCAGGCAGGCCATTGCAGCCTTTGTTGAAGCCGAGGCTACGGTAAACGATCCCTTGGAAGGCGCGCCCATTGAAGGGAACGTTGATGACATGCCGGATTCAGCCGGGCCGATTCAAACCAAAGTGCGAGGGGTTATAGGTGCCGAACTGGGACGAAGATAGTCCCCAGTTGCGACAAAATCTGGCGCGGATAGTTGAGGAAATATCTCAGCAAGCGATTGAGCGCCCCACGCCCTCGATCGAAATTGCCCGTCGTTGGCAGCGCCTGTTCATGGAGGGCTTAAAACCTCTCGACGCAAAATACGTAGGTGCTTTTCGCGGAGAGCCAGGGCTTGAGAAGACCCGCGTACGGATCGGACGCCGCTACGGCGTACCGCCCGGCAAGCTTGCCCAGGAACTACGGGAATTCGAGCGAAAGCTGCAGGCGGCGGTCGTGCAATTAGATAAAGCCTTGCCAGTGGGAGCCGATATAAACGCTGACGAACTGGCGGCCATCGTCGACCTATGTGCGTGGGCGCACGCGGAATGGGTGAGAATGCATCCCTTCGCCAACGGGAACGGCCGTACCGCTCGTCTGTGGGCCAACTTTCTCGCCATGCGTTATGGCTTGCCGCCCTTCGTACGCTTACGACCCAGGCCCGATGAAGGTTACGAAGCTGCAGGCGCCAAGGCCATGCAGGGCGAGTGGAAGCCGACCGCGCTCGTTTTTCGCCGTTTCTTGCGGCAATTCCTGCCTCGATCGGCGGACTGAGCTTGGTCTCGGCAAAGCTAGGACTCTTCGGCCAATACCGGTGTGAGAGCTGGTCGGCATCTTGGCTTCGACTCCCACCCGGTCCGGGCGCGCCGTTCCCCGGACGCGTCCGAAGCGGATGCGCTGGCGAATGGCGTCTTTTCCTCTAGGTCGTGACACGATATAATACAGATACCGCAGCAGGACGGAAATTGACTGCGGAAAACAGGTCGTCGCCAGTATCGTCACTTCTTCCGTCACACTCGAGCAGTGGTGTAAGCCGCTGTGAGGTGTACCTAGCCGGAGCGAGGCCGGCAACTCAGATATGAACTCTGACCATCGAGGGGAACACAATGGTTTTGAGCGTACCGAGGCTCCTACGGTTGCCGAGCAGACGTTTGCTCAGCCTGCGCAATTTCGCATGGTTTTGGTCTCCTTCCTTGCCGCGGCGATCGGGCTGGTGGGCGGGGGGGTGGCCTACGCTCTCTATAAGCTGATCGGTTTCTTCACCAATTTGTTCTTCTTCCATCGCTGGTCGAGCAGCTTTACCAGCATTCGCTTCCACCATTTAGGCGTCTGGGTGGTAGTGATTCCCGTCCTAGGAGGGCTGATCGTCGGGATCATGGCCAAATACGGCACTCCGAAAATCAGAGGACACGGTATTCCTGAAGCGATGGAGGCAGTGCTTGTCAACCGAAGCCGAATCGCTCCCCGGGTGGCGATTCTGAAACCCATTTCGGCGGCCGTCGCCATTGGCACCGGAGGACCATTCGGCGCCGAGGGGCCAATCATTCAAACCGGTGGGGCTCTGGGTTCGCTGGTGGGGCAAGCGTTTCACACTACGGCAGCCGAACGTAAGGTGCTACTGGCCTGCGGCGCAGCCGCGGGCATGTCGGCGACGTTTAATACTCCCATCGCGGGCGTGATTCTAGCGATCGAGCTGCTGCTTTTTGAGTTCAAGTCGCGGTCCTTCATTCCGCTGGTTGTCGCGAGCACCCTGGCCACGGCCGTCCACATGCAACTGCTGGGCCCGGGCCCCATGTTTCGCGTGACCGCGGTTGATTTCGGGATACCCCGGGCGCTCCCGTTTTATCTATTGTTAGGGTTGATCTGCGGAGTGGTGGCGGTTGGCTTCAGCAAGCTTCTTTATTGGGTAGAAGATCAGTTCGAGAAGCTGCCCTTTGACCCCATGTGGTGGCCGGCGCTTGGCGCCCTCGCTCTGGGTCTTATCGGTTTTGCCGTTCCTCGAGTCTTCGGAGTCGGCTACGACACGATCAGTGACATTTTGAACGGCCAGCTGGCGGCAAAGATGCTGCTGATTATCCTGTTGGCTAAGGCCGCCGCCCTGGTCATCTCACTCGGTTCCGGGACCTCCGGCGGGCTGCTGGCGCCGACGTTCATGTGGAGCGCCGCCATGGGAGGGTTGGTAGCGATGGCGGCGAACTCAGTCTTTCCCGCCGCTCACCTTTCCCCGGCCGCCTTCGCCTTCTTCGCCATGGGAGCAGTATTTGGCGCGGCCTCGCGGGCCACGTTCTCCTTCATTATTTTTGCCTTCGAAATTACCCGCGACTACAACTCCGTCCTACCGCTAATGCTGGTAGCGGTCATCGCCGACGGTATCGCCATGTTGTTTATGCCCCGGAGCTCGATCATGACCGAAAAGCTGGCGCGTCGTGGGTTGCACGTTCATCAAGATTATGAAATCGATGCCTTAGCCCAGACTACCGTGCAAGAAACTATGGAAATGAACTTACCGGTGATCGCCGCCGATACTACCGTGGGAGTTCTTGCCGAACGTATAGCTCGACACGATCCCGAAGTGGCTCGCCACGAAGCCATGCTCATCGTGAATGAAGCTGGCAAGCTAGTCGGCATCATCACCCGGGGAGACATCCTGCGCGCCTTAGATAAGGACTCCAAAGGGGGGATGAAAGTTCAGGAGGCAGGAACCACGCAGCTGGTTGTGACCTATCCCGACGAACTGGTTTCAGAAGCGGCTTCGAAGCTACTTCGATTCAATATTGGGCGTCTTCCAGTGGTCGAGCGCCAGGATGAGCGCAAGGTGGTCGGCTATCTGGGCCGAAGCTCTATTTTGGCCGCTCGGCTGCGTCGTTTGCACGAGGAGCACGTCTTTGAGCCGGGCTGGTTCCGAGTTTTTATCCGCAACTCGGTCGATACGCGCTCGCTCGGTTAAACCTAGTCGGGACGATCGATCTGCGCCCGTTGCAGGCGATCGGAGTAGTCGACATACACCGACTTCCACTCTGTATAGAAATCAATGGCTCCGATTCCGCCTTCGCGGTGGCCGTTCCCGGTCGACTTCACGCCTCCGAAGGGCAGGTGAACTTCGGCGCCGATGGTAGGCGCGTT
>JAFAPG010000370.1 GCA_019247235.1 Acidobacteriota bacterium | reverse complement strand
TGAAAGCCTTCGTGGTGGCGAAAACTGGCAGTTTGCTGAGCGAGCGCGAGATCATCGACCATTGCAAGATGCGCCTCGGCGGAGTGAAGGCGCCTAAGTCGGTCGAGTTTGCGCCCGAGATTCCCAAAACCGCTGCCGGCAAGATTGACCGCAAGAAAATCCGAGCGTCGTACTGGGAGCACGCGGAACGACAGGTACATTGAGAAACGGTTCTGGTTTAGATCGTGACGACCGTGGTCGTACCCAAATCCGGGGGTGTCACAAGTACCAAGGCCACGGTTGTGCGCTGGCTCAAGCAGGAAGGGGAGCCGGTTAAGCAGGGCGAACTCCTGGTCGAACTAGAAACCGAGAAAGTCAGTTATGAGCTGGAATCGCCCTGGGACGGAGTGTTGGTGAAAATTCTTGCTCAAGAGGCGACGGAGGTTCCGGTCGGTGACCCGCTCTGCCAAATCCATAGACCGGGAGAAGGTCAGTCGAAGGAGGACCCAAATGGCAGCTAAGAGACGGTGGGAAAAAGATCGCCTGGTTTGGATATATCAACAAATGGTCCGCATTCGTGAGTTTGAAGAGGCGGTGAAACGAACATTTATCGAGCATCCACAGGTGATTCGTGGACACGCTCACCTCGGGGATGGGGCGGAGGCGACAATCGTCGGCAGTTTGTTTACTCGTAAACCCTCCGATATGGTCATGCCGAGCTACCGTTGCCATGGATATCCAATCGTTCTGGGAACTCCCTTGAAGCAGATGATGGCCGAGATTTACGGTCGCAAAGATGGTTTGTGCCGAGGTTTCGGGGGCTCCATGCATTTGGCGGATCCCGAACGGCATTTTCCCGGAACCTCAGGAATCATCGGACAAAGCATTGCTCACGCGACCGGGGCAGCTGTTTCTGCCCAAATCAAGCATACGGACCAGATCGTCTACTGCTTCTTTGGAGATGGAGCCTCAAAACAAGGAGCGTTCTACGAATCCTTGAACATGGCCGCGATTTGGAAACTGCCGATTATCTACATTCTAGAAAACAACCAATATCAGGCCTATACCCATTTCAGCCTGGAAGATGCAAATGCAATGGCGGGGGAACCGCTCTCGAAGAAGGCGGCCGCCTTTAGCATGCCAGGAAGAACCGTCGACGGTACCGATCCTGTGGCAGTTGCCGAGGCGGTCGGCAAAGCAGCCAGGCGCGCGCGTGCCGGGAAGGGGCCGAGCCTAATTGAATCAAAATTTTATCGCCTCAGCGCGCATGGCAATGTCATCACGGTTCCTCCCCTGCCGACACAATTTCCTGAGCACGAAGCCATTGCGGTTTATGGCAATCGGGCCGAATTTGAGGAGTGGCGCGCAAAAGATCCGATTGGCCAATTCCGGGCACGGCTCATCGAACAAGGAACCATGGCCGAAGGCGACGCCGAAAGCATTCTCCAGTCGGCACGCGACGAGGTGGCCGAAGCCGTTCGCTTTGCCTTGGATAGTCCGCTGCCTGCACCTGAGGAAGCGCTCAACTACGTTTATGCATAGGAGGCACCCACGATGCGGGAGATGATGTACGGGGACGCCATTGCTGCGGCCATTATCGAGGAGATGCAAAGGGACGAGAGTGTCATTTTTTATGGCCAGAATATGGCGATGACCGACCGCGATCCAATGCTCAAGAGGTTCGGAAGATCGCGAGTGCGGATTGCTCCAATTTCAGAGACTGCCGAGACCGGCATTGCCATAGGAGCGGCCCTGACCGGCCTGCGTCCGATCGTCGAGCTTTGGATGAGCGAGTTTATGTTGGTTGCATTTGACCAGATCATCAACGAGGCGCCCCGATTCCGTTATATGTCGGGCGGTCGGGTCAAGGTCCCGGTAGTCTTCAAGGCCGGATATGGCTTTGCCGCGGGATGGGCCGGGCAACACTCCAATTGCCTTTATCACTCCATGATGGGAGTTCCGGGATTGAAGGTGGTTGTGCCTTCAACGCCAGCCGATGCCAAGGGACTCCTGGCAGCCTCCATTCGCGATGACAATCCGGTTGTGTATCTTCATTCCTACATGCTCACGCTCGAACGGGGTGAAGTCCCCGATGGTGAATTCCTCATCCCGCTAGGAGCAGCGGACGTGAAGCGCACGGGAAATGACGTGACCATTGTAGCCATTGGGTGGATGGTAAAGAAGGCCCTGGCGGCAGCCGAGCAGCTGAAGGAAGAAGGAATCAGTGCCGAAGTCATCGATCCTCGAACCCTGGCACCGCTCGACGTCAACACCATTGTTTCATCGGTCAGTAAAACCGGGCGATTGGTGCTTGTCGATCAAGCTCCCCGTCACTCCTCGGCCGCGGCTGTCATTGCGGCCGAAGTATCCGAACACGGCTTCGAGTATCTGCGCGCCCCGGTGCGTATGGTCACGGCTCTTGACACGCCCGTGCCCTATAGCACCCCACTCGAGAATTATGTGTTGCCGAACGAAGGCAAAATCGTTCAGGCAGTGAGATCAATCCTGGCGAACCAGGCGGTTGCAGCGTAGCAGGAGCGCAATGGACAACACTAACATTGCGCTCCTGGCTTCTTATTGGACAATATCAGCCGCCTATCCGCACACAGATCGAGAATATAGCCCATTTCAATTCCAAGATCGCGTTGAATCGGCTGCCCGGGCCGGTTTCCGCGGTTTTGGGCTTTGGCACGCCGACCTCGAGCACGTCTTAGAAAAAACCACTTTAAGGGAGATGAAGCGGATCTTTGAGGATAATGGCATCGAGTATGTCGAGCTGGAATTTCTCACCGACTGGTTTATGGGAGGCGAGAAGAGGAAAAAGTCCGACGACGTTCGCCGTCTCCTGCTCCAGGCCGCCGAGGCCTTCGGCGCCCATCACATTAAAGTCGGAGACTTTCATCATACCCAGGCAGAGATGCCGCGTGTGATTGAGGAGTTTCGCCAGTTGTGCGTAGACGGGGCAAACTATGGCACAAAGATCGGCTTCGAACTGATGCCATTCGCCATGATAGATTCGCTCGAAGGCGCCTTACGCCTAGTCGAAGGCGCCGGCCAAGGAAACGGTGGCCTTACTCTTGATCTTTGGCATGTAGTGAAACTTGGCATCCCTTACGAAGAAATCGCCCGCATCCCCCAACGCTACCTGACGAGCGTTGAGCTGAATGATGGGACCTTTTCGGCGCCCTGGAGTCTTCACGAACAAACCATCAATCATCGCCGGCTGTGCGGAGAGGGCGAATTCGACGTTGTGGGATTTATTCAGGCAGTTCAACAGACCCGGTACCAGGGCCCCTGGGGAATTGAAGTCCTTTGTGAAGAATTGCGAAGACTCCCCTTGGATGAATTGACCACGCGTTCATTTGCTACGACGGCGGCGCAATTCCGCGCGCCGGTCCTCTCTAACCGGTGCGGCGCGAAACGGACATGAGGCCTTGGGCAAAGGCTCG
>JAFAPG010000907.1 GCA_019247235.1 Acidobacteriota bacterium | reverse complement strand
CTGTCGCACGAATCAAGCAAAGCACAGGTTTCTTGCTGCCCGGTGGCGCTCGCCAGGGTGGCCAGTAAAACGCTGGTTTTTCCCGAAGAGGGGGGGCCAAAAATTTCCGACAAGCAGCCACGGGGAATTCCTCCCGTCATTGCGTCCAGTTCAGGGATGCCGGTCGAGAGCATTTCCGGCCGGGGCCGCACTTCAAGCCGGGAAGCTGGGCGTACGAGAGCTAGGCGCTCAGAAGCGGCAATATGCTTACGCAGTACAGTTTGCTTGCTCTGCCAGGGAAGCGACAAAATATTCGTGGCATCTGCAACCTGGAACGAAAGAGAAGACATAGAGAACTCAGAAAGTGGGACTCTGCGGAGTCCGATTTCGCTTTTTATTCGCCTAAGAAATTTTCCGCTGGTTGGGGCAATTTGTCAACAGGGCCTGGCAGCAACTCGGGAGAGGGAGCTCCATGAGGTTTTCCTAGGGGATAAGCGATTGAGCTGTTTCGAGAATCAGCTCTGGCACCATGTCGATGTCTTGGTCACGGGCACGCGGGTTGACGATGCAGGCGCGCAGCCAAAACTTGTCCGCGATCACCGTACTCGACAAAAATGCCTTTCCTTCAAGCTGAACCCGCTCGAGCAGGGCGCGATTCAAAGCATCGAGATCGCCTCCACGCTGGGCGAGCTCGCTGGGCGCATAGCGGAAACATACAATGCTCAACTGCTGGGGCTCGAATACTTCAAAGCGTCCGCTGGTTTTCAAGGCCCGCGTGAGTCGCTCCGCTAAGGCGATGTCTCGCTCAATGGAGCGGCGATAGCCAGAGAGACCATGGTAGTGAAGCGCCATCCAGATCTTGAGAGCACGGAACGCGCGGGTCTGCTGAAAGCCGTATTCGCTGAACCAGGGCAATCCGGCTACACCTTCGGTTTTTCCATCGGTCTGGAGATAGGGGGGAACCAGACTGAATGCGGCACGAAGAGTGGCGCCGTTGCGCACTAGCACCAGACCAGCTTCAACCGGGACATAGAACCACTTGTGGGGGTCGAGGGCGATGCTATCGGCTCGCGAGATCGCCGATAGTTCTTTGCCGTAGGTTTCGCTCAGGATAGCCGGGCCGCCGTAGGCGGCATCGACATGCAACCAGAGCTGGTGGCGAGCGCATACCTCGGCCAGCTTATCCAGGGGATCAATGGCTCCGGTATTGACGGTTCCGGCGCTAGCAATGACCGCAATCGGCTTAGAGCCACGCGCGCGGTCCGCTCGAATGGCGCTGTCGAGCGCCTCGGGGGACATACGCAAGCAACTGTCATGGGCAACGCGTCGTAAATTCTCACTGCCGACTCCGAGAAGCTCGATGGCTTTTTGGTGGCAGCTATGCGCCTCGGCCGTGCGGTAGAAGGTGAGTCGTGCCGCCTCAGCTTGCAATCCGCGCGTGCGAATGTCATCGCCGCAGTGGTGGTGGCGAGCGGCAGCAAGCGCCGTGAGCGCTGCCATCGAGCCCCCACTCACCAGCAGTCCCATGCAGCCGGGCGGGAACCCTAAGATTTGTCGAAACCAATTGATGACCTCGCGTTCCACGTAGACCGGCGCATGATTACCGCCGGCGCAGCTCGGATTCATGGCCGCCGCCAATGCTTCGCCAAAGATTCCCATTACCACCGGGGGCGAATTCACCCATCCGTAGAAGCGCGGGTGTCCGTTTCCGAAGGGATAAGGCTCGATCTCCTGAGCAAAGGTCTCGAGAATATCGTCCGCGTCTTGACCCAATTCCGGAGGAGTGGAGCTTAGATATTTGCTGGCTAACTGCGCAGGAAATGGACGAAAGACTGGTCTGTCAGGCAAGCTCGTAAGATGAGTGGCAATTAAGTCAACTACACGGTAACCGATTCGCCTGATCTCTTCTGCTGACCACTCCCAGCGGCCGGAGGGATCGTCGCTTTCCCGGCTGGACTTAGGGCGACTTTGACTCATGACTTTTCCCACCTTTCGGTCTCGGCTCGCTGCCGATTTCGGCCATTGGCGATCAGCCGGCGACTCAAAGTTTTGAGCTCGGGGTTGGTTGGTTCGCCCTTCGCGGTCCGGTGAACAGCTCCATTTTGGTCTCCAGAGACATCCATTGCCAGATAGTAGACACAGTCAATATTGCCGGGATTGCGGAATCCGTGCCGACAGTCGCCGTCATAGTAGATGCTGTCGCCGCTTTCTAAAACCCGGGTGTCGCCATCGAGGGTCAGAATCAGGGTGCCTTTCTCTACGGCTAGATATTCTCGTGAGCCCGGGGCGTGGGGAAGGAATGTTCCCGCATCCACGCCGGGAGCAATCCGGGTGCGCATGAATTCAAATTCGACGCCTGGCAACACCGGGGAGAGAATTCGACGTTCCCAACCAGCACGCGCCCGGGCGACTTTTTGCCGATGATGACGCAGCAGAATGACTCGCGCCTGGGTTTCGGGATCGAGTAAGCGAGACAGGCTGCTGTCTAAGCCGGTGGCGATTCGGTCGAGGATGACAACCGTAGCCGCCTTGCTGCCGCCTTCAATGGCGGAAATCATACTGCGGCTGACGCCCGCGCGTCGGCTGAGCTGCTCAAGCGACATCTGGCGACCGATTCTTGCTTGTTCGACGCGCCTGCCAAGCTGGCGAAGGGTCACCAGACGCCTGGCGCGGAGCGAGCGTGACGAGGGTTTCAACGTGCTCATATGGACCTGACTGTTCTCTATAGTAGACAAGCTGTCACTATAGCGTCAAAAAAAACAAGTCCGCTTCCGACCGCGAGGTTCTCGCCTTCGTTCGACACTGCCAATCCGAGGTGCTTTGGCGAGTCTCGAGGTGCGTCCCCGAGAGCACTCTGATGTAAACTGGCGTGCCGGCGCGGGATGACCCACCCGCGGGTGGCCGAGAGGATCTCCATGAAAGCTGTTCGCTTCGCTCCGGTTATTGAAGTCATGATGCTGGTTCTCGTCGCTTTGGCCATGAAAGTTCCTGGAGAGGCGCAAACCACGGGCCGTCGCCGGCTCGAGCTAACGCCGGCAAAGCCGGAGACCGTAGGGTTTTCGAGCGAGCGGCTCGAACGTCTGCATACCTTGATCGAGGACGAGGTAAAGGAAAAACATCTGGCGGGAGCGATCACGATTCTGGCCCGACACGGCAAAGTAGTCGACTATCGCACCTATGGACAGCGGGATCTGGCCAGTGGCGCGCCCATGACCAAAGACGTCATCTTTCGCGACTACTCCATGACCAAGCCGGTGACCGGAGTCGC
>JAFAPG010000888.1 GCA_019247235.1 Acidobacteriota bacterium | reverse complement strand
ATCACTTTAAAGCTGTCCATGAGCAGCGCGCTTGTCTTACGTCAGGCAAGCCCAAGCAACTGCCCTCCTTCTGCCATTACAACTGAATCTCCACTGGTTGTCCCTGAAACTCGAACTGACGCGACTTTCCCTCAACGGTTGCTTCCATGGCTCGCGAGTGCGGCAGGATCATTCGCGATCCCTTGGCCAGCTCGACCCTTAGTCGCCGTCCCTGATCGTTCCAGGCCATCTGGAGTCCCATCCACTCGCCCTTGCGGTAATTAAACGATGTTCCATCATCTTCATAGAGGAGAAAGGATTGATCATGGCCGGGGTAAATAGAAATGGACAGTGGCAACTCCGACTTCTCGTTCACGTGCTGTTTGATAGGTCCCAAGGGAAGGATTGCTCCTGCCCTGACATACAAAGGCATGGTCTCAAGATCGACGGCACGGGTAATTTCTTTTCCCCCTTCGACGCGCTCGCCCGTCCAGAAGTCATACC
This sequence comes from Acidobacteriota bacterium, assembly GCA_019247235.1. Taxonomy (GTDB): domain Bacteria; phylum Acidobacteriota; class Terriglobia; order Terriglobales; family Acidobacteriaceae; genus Gp1-AA145. Next base: position 3,187 of record JAFAPG010000888.1, on the reverse strand, counting down.
AGCCTCCTCGGGGAAGGTACAGCTGGCGCGAACTTGCGCCTGGTTCTACCACCGGTGCAACCAGCACCTGTTTTCCCCACAAATACTCGTCACCTCGGGCTACCGCGTTAGGATCATCCGAGTGGTGGAGCCATAGGGCACGCATGATGGGCATACCTGTGGTCGAACACTCTTGAACCGCGCTGTAGATGTAAGGCAGCATGCGATAGCGCAACTCGAGATACTTCCGACAAATGGGCTCGACGTGAGGATTGTGCAGTTGGCTAGCATCGGGAATCGCCGCCCCGTCATAGTTTCGAATCTCAAGTGGGCCTGGATCTCCCGTGTCCCAGCCCCACGGAAGGCGCAGTTTCCAGCAACGGCCATGGCAGCGAAACAGCGGGCAGAACGCTCCGAATTGAAACCAACGCAAGTACAGTTCGGCGGTGAAATCCTTGGTGGGTACAAATCCGCCAATATCGGTACCCCAATAAGGAATACCGGTCAGTGCGGTATTGATGCCGATAGCAACATGCGTCTTCAGCGTCTCCCAAGTCGAATACACGTCCCCCGACCATAGGAAGGCGCCATAGCGCTGCATACCCGCATAACCATTGCGATGCAGAGCAAAAGGTCGCTCACGAGGACGATCGATCTGCGGACCTTCCCAATACATCCGGTGCCGCACCAGGCACGATGCAGCATCCAGAGGATCACCTTCATCTGGCCACCAGCCATCCACTCCCATGGCAAAGTCGCGGCGATGCGCGTCCCAATAACAACTAGCCTGCTGCTCGTCGAATCGAACCAGATCGCAGCCATCGTGAACCGATCCACGCAGTCGATCGGCCAAAATCACAGCGTGAAGTGCGACGTGGAAATTTTGGGAGTGCAGTTCGGCCAGCATCTTTTCCGGATCAGGAAAGACTCTGTGGTTCCATGCGAACGAGCCGTTCTCAGTGTTCCAACCCGAGGGGCAGAAACCTGTGCCTAAGTAAATAAGCGTATCGCAAGGCAATTTCTTGTCACGAAAAGTTTTCGCCTCGGCCAGGATCTCTTCCCGACTCTCTAGCGTGCGATGTGACTGTTGATATCCGAAACTCCACAGTGGAGGCAGCTCGGGAAGCCCGGTCAGCCGCGAGTATTCCGCCATAATGGTTGCCGGATCATCGCAGGCGATAAAGAATATGTCGAGCACCCGGGTATCTTCGGCTGTTGGCTGGAACTTGCTTTCCCCGCCAGTAAAGTCGAAGGTTCCAAACGGGGCATGAAAGAACATTGCCCAACCTCCCGTACCCAGGATCCAAGGAATGGGCACGCGCGCGCCGTGAGTTCTGAGCTCATAACCGCCCTGACCGCTTCGCATCTGATCCTTGGAGCCGCGACGGTCAAACTGCGGACCTCCTTCTCCTAGACCAAGCAGGGGGGAGTTTCCGGTCAAGAAAGATACTCGTCCGCTGCTGCGATCAATTTCGAGACGCTGCACAAGTCGCTGATCGGAATTCGTGATCGATAGACTCAGCGGCTCAGGAGCCACTTCCAGGCTGAGTTTGTCGCACCGTATAGTCTGTGCGGCAAAATTCCCGCGCAAGGCTCGGGTGGGTGGACCCCAGTCGGCGCGCACCAAGCTGCCGTCATCGGGAATGCCCTCAACTACGCCATCTTGGATGGGATGTAGCGCGAAACGAAATGTGTACGCGCTCAGGCAGGTAATGCGAAGTTCCACATCGCTAGTCCTGAACCGCGCAGTTGGCGCTTGCGGGCTGGACTGCCGCGGCAGCACGGCCGCGGCGGATAACGCGGCCATTGACTTCAGAGCGTGTCTACGACTATAGCGGGTGCTCATTCAAGTTCTGCTTGCAAGTTCAATCACTACCGCCGCCGCCCCGGACCGAGATCTTGGTCTGTAAGCTCAAAGTTTTTGGGCGGCTCAACGCCCAGCAAGTATTTCACAAAGTAATCCCAGCGTCGTTTGGTCACATATGCTCTGTGCGACCCACTTTCTCCGTGGTACATGTTCGGCACAAACAGCATGTCAAAGTTCTTGTTGGCCTTCATCAGCGCGTCGACAAAGCGCATGGTCTCGACCGGATGCACGTTGTCATCGATATCACCGTGCTCGATCAAAAGATGCCCCTCTAATCTCTCTGCCATGGTTACATTGGATTGAGCGCTATAGTCGTCGAGCACTGGATAGCCCTGGTAGACTTCGTTCCACCAAGCTTTATCCAAACGGGCGTCGTGATCGGCGGATATCGAAACCCCCACCTTGTAAAACTCGGGGAAGACAAGCATTGCGTGAGCGGCGCCATAGCCCCCGGCGGAGGTCCCAAAGATGCCGACTCGCGTTGAGTCTATATAGGGGAATTGGGCCGCCATTTGCTTGATCATGGCCACATGGTCCTCGAACACTCCCCCTAAATTCCGATAAGAGAACAGATGGAAACTGCGAGATCTACCTGCGGTGCCCCGCCCATCAATCATGACCACCACGAACCCAAGCTCTGCAAGAGATTGGAGATTCATCATGCCCGCGAATGTCTTGGGCACGAAAAAGCCCTGCGGCCCCGTATACACATGTTCGATAATCGGATACTTATTCGAGGGCTCAAAGGTTGAGGGTAGCCAAATGAGCCCGTATAGATCGGTTTTGCCATCTGCCGCCTTTCCCTGAAATGGCCGAGGGGATTTCCATCCAGTTTTTTCGATTGCGCTCACATCGCTTCTCTCCAGCAGGCTCAGCGTGGAGCCATCAAGCGTTCGCCGCAAAAGCGATTGGGCTGGCATGTTAGCGCGCGAATAGGTGTCGACCACGAACCCACCATCCGGTGAAACACTCACGGCATGATTCGCCCGCTCCGAAGTCAGTAGGGTAAGATCTTTGCCATCGAGGTTGACACTATACAGGTAAGTTTCGTAAGGATCAGCTCCAGCCTCTTTACCGCTTGCCAGGAAATAAACTCGTCGATGCTTCTCATCTACATATTCAATCTGCCGGACCACCCAGGGGCCTCGGGTAACCTGATTTTCTAGCTGCCCATGTCGATCGTAGAGGTACAGGTGGTTCCAGCCATCCCGTTCCGACGCCAAAAGCAGCTCGCCGGATTCATACAGGATGCGATAGCGGGTTTCTCCCGGATCGACGTAAGGCTCGGAAGACTCACGAACCAGAACCCGCTCTTCCCCCGTATCGGGCTCAACAATGCGA
>JAFAPG010000703.1 GCA_019247235.1 Acidobacteriota bacterium | reverse complement strand
CGGGAATTTCTTGATTCGCCGGAGCTTGGAATGGAACTGGCGGCGGCATTGATCAAACTGTACCCCGCACAGTTTCATGTCGAGAAGATCATCGACATATTGGCCAATCAGGCGGTCTACGATGGTTTGATTAGGGGCGAAGATCCGCATCGCCTGGCCCTGGAATGGCAAGACGAGCTCCGAAGATTTTCCCAAGTGCGCGAACGTTACTTGCTTTACAAGTAAATCACAGAATGATTGGTTCCTGGCCAATTGCCCAGTAGAATAGCCGTTGCGGAGGAGCGTTTTCGACGCGATGAAACTTGGGAACCTGGCAAATCCTGCCGCGGAAAATTTTTACCGTTGTTCTGGCCCCAATTGCGGCATTTTGAAGAAAACCAGCGATCGCTGGTGGCTGATGTGGACCTCAGCTGTGAACTTCAATCAGCCTGTTCTTTACTTATGTGCCTGGGATGAAGAAATTGCCAATCGCGAGGGCACATTACATGTATGTGGCGAGCTATGTGCCCAGCGGCTCCAGTCCCAGTTCATGGGCAATATCCGCGAGAGCCAACTTCGGCGCTCTGGCATTGCGGTGCGCTCCTAAAAGTAAAATTCAACGCGAAATAACAGGGGGGGAAGACAGCGGAGGATATTCGTGAGCAGCCGCCGGTCGTCCCGCTTACGCAGGAATGCTGCCGATGGTACTCTGAACCGCGAGTTAGTTCCCGGAGTAGGTCAAGAAGTCAGCCATGAATTGAGCCAGGGAGCGATAAATAAGGAGTAGGCTACTTTCGTCTGAGAGCTTGCATCGTACTTTTCGAGGCGCAGCTTTCCTGTCATCCTGGGGGTTGGCGGAGGTTCTATGCGGGTTCTGATCGCGTTCGTGCTCTTCGCACAGCTGGCCGTGGGTCAGGAGCCGGCCAAAGCCGCTCCTGTGAGCTCAACGAGCACGCGGCTGATGGCCCCCACGCTTACTATTCCTGCGGGTACCAAGATCCCAGTGTCGCTACGAAATACAATCTCTACCAAGGGAAATCATCCCGGCGACCCGGTTTACGCACAAAGCACTTTTCCGGTGGTTATCGATGAACACATCGTGGTGCCAGCGGGAACTTATGTGCAAGGTAAAATCACTTCCATCAAACCCGCAGGCCGGATCAAGGGCCGAGCCGAGGTGCTGATGCATTTCACCACACTCATCTATCCCAGTGGCTACACCCTCATGTTGCCAGGATCGCTTGAAAATGCCCCTGGAGTTGACAAGTCGAAGGTGAAAGATAAAGAGGGCACCATTCAATCCGATGGCAACGCGGGGAAGACCGCCGCCACAATAGCCCAGCCAGCCGCCGACGGCGCTCTCATCGGGGCAGCGACTCGGGGAGGGGAAGGAGCCTTGATCGGCGCAGGTCTCGGAGGGGCCGTAGGCACGGCAATTGCGGCGCTTAGCCACGGTAATGAGGTAAAAATGGGTCCGGGAACCACTCTGGAAGTGGTGCTGCAACGAGATGTGCCAGTTGATGCCGCGCGTATCAAAGCGCCGCGAGAAGCCGAATAACCGGTCACAGACCCTTTCTAGCTGAAAGCACCCCTGCTGCCCAGCCGAGCTCATTCTGCAGTGGAAGGGTCGATGACGGATGTGACTTCAGAGATCCTATCGGCGGGAAAGCCCCCCTCGCGAGCATGCTGTCGAACCATTTCTTCGCTGGCCGCGCGATACACGCAAAAAATCTTGTCCTTGGTGACGTAGCTCTCGATCCATTGAATCTCCGGCCCTAAGCGGTTCAGCACGCCGCAAGATTTTTGAGAAATGGCCTTGAGTTCTTGTGCTGAGAGCTTTCCGGCGCCGGGGATATCGCGCTCGATGAGGTATTTCGGCATAGATAACCTCTTCTCACAGGTGTGTCTCTAGCCCTGGCCAACTCCAACGAGTCTAGGGATGGTTGGGCAATGCCGCAACTAAGACTAGCCCTTGGTGGCCGAGTAGGCGAACTTGTGGATTTGTTCGTCAATCCCTTTACGCAGGTCGTCCCAGATGTGCTCCGGCATTTCCAGGAAGGTTTTGACCACCATAGGATCGAACTGTCTTCCTTTCCAGCGTTCAATCTCTTCGCGGGCCACGGCAAAGGGTTGTGCGGGACGGTAAGGACGGTTGGAGGTCATGGCGTCGAGAGTGTCAGCCACCGAGAAGATCCGTGCTCCAAGCGGAATCTCATCACCCTTCAGTCCCCGGGGATAGCCAGTTCCGTCGTATTTTTCCTGGTGTGCGTAGACGATTTCAGCGGCCTCGGTGAGAAAGGGAATGCGGCGCAGTATATGGTAGCCGCGATAGCAGTGCTCGCGCATAATATCCACCTCTTCGGTGGTCAGCGCGCCCGGCTTACGGAGGATGGCGTCGGGAATCGCCATCTTGCCGATGTCGTGCAGAAATGCTCCGCGGGCGATGATGCGGATCTGCTCGCCAGGCAGGTCCATGGCTCGCGCCATGGCAATGGTGAAGGCGGTAACACGTTTCGAGTGTCCTTCCGTCTCGGCATCCTTCAAATCAAGCGCGTTTCCTAGGGCCTCGAGGGTAATGTCATAGGAACGCTCTAAGCTTGCCAGTGCATGCCGCAATTGTTCGGTGCGGGCGGTAACCAGCGATTCGAGGTTGGTCTGATACTCCCGATTTTCCAGTTTCAACCGTCGGTTCTCAAGAGCCCGGCGCACCGTGGCCAACAGCTGTTCTCGATCGAATGGCTTCAGCAGATAGTCGTAGGCGCCATTGCGGATTGCGCTCAGCGCCACCGAGACGTCATGCACGGCCGTGACCATGACCACTGGCATATCAGGAAAACGCTCTTTGGTCGCCGCCAGAAGCGCCTCGCCGTCCATGCCCGGCATCATCAGATCAGAAAGCATTAATTCGTACACCTCGCCAGACTGCAACAAGGCGATCGCTTCCTTTCCCGAGCAGGCCTGGCTGCAAACAAAATTAGCGGAGGTCAGCATGGAACACACGACCTCGCGAATCGGTTCTTCGTCGTCGACGACCAGGACACGTTCAGCTGGCATGGCTACTCCGACTAGTGTATGGCCGATTGTACCTTAGACGCCCGATACCGAAAGTAACCAAAGAACAGCGGAAACCCCACGGCTGGGCGGCGTCGCCGTGCTAAAACCTAAGTACCTAGCTAGGTCGGGGTCCATGAACACAGTTTCTTGGCGCGCCTGGGACGTGCTCAGCGCTCTTCCCACTCCCAAATTCGTCACCCGCGAGACGGCGGTGCTGCTTATCTTAGCGGCCAGTCTGCTGGTGTTCCGCACCCTGCGCGAACGTTGTCTGATGGTGTGGA
>JAFAPG010000791.1 GCA_019247235.1 Acidobacteriota bacterium | reverse complement strand
CGGGTGGATTTCCAATTGCAGCTCGGATCGACTCAGGAGACAGTAACGGTCGAGGCTGCTCCGGTCACGGTTCAATCGGATACCAATGAAATCAGCTCGGTCATTACCGGCACCCAGATCACGCAGCTCGAGTCGAACGGGCGCAGCCTATATTCGCTCGTCAATTTGACCCCGGGGGTTGTGAGCAACCAGGTGGATTTTCAGATACCGACCCCGATGGGCGGAGACCAGAACTTGAGCTTCAACGGTCAGCGAATCGCCCACACGCTATATATGATCGACGGCGCCGAGGCTGCCGATCGTGGTGGCAGTGGTGCCATCGTAATGCCCTCCCAGGACTCGCTCGCCGAATTCCGCGTGCTTAGCTCCAATTACAGCTCTGAATATGGGCTGGTCTCAGGTTCGACGGTCTCGACGGTAATCAAGTCGGGAACCAGTCAACTCCATTCCTCGGCGTGGTGGTTTGGTCGGAACGATTTTCTTGACGCGCGTCCCTACTTTACGCCGCGCCAGAATGCCAGTGGCACTCTTAACCCCATTCCTGAGCTGCGCTTCAATCTTTGGGGATTCAACGTTGGCGGGCCAGTTACCTTGCATCCCCATGGGTCGCAACATAAAACGTTTTTCTTTTACAACATGGAATGGCGCCGACTAATCACGAGCGGCACGCTCAATGTCGGCGTTCCCTTTTCCGGAACTTACGGCGGGAATCTTAACCAGGCGATCAGCTTCAATGGCGGAAGTCTACTGAATACCGGGCAGAAGAGCTTGCATGCACCCTACCAATGCCAGGTTTCAACTGCCGTTCAGAATGCCTTTGCCTCGGCCGGCCAGGCGCTTAGCGGATGCACCGGCGGCGCTCCGGACACAACCAAAATACAGCCTTTCGTTTTTCAGGGTGTGCAGAACGTAATCAATCCGGCTCTGCTTGACCCGAATGCCCAAGCCCTCCTCAAAGCCGGCATCTTCCCATCGCCTGTAACCGGCAATACGTTCATTGGCGGTCCCAAGGCTCCGACCAATGTGAAAGAGGAAATTGCTCGCCTCGATCATACTTTCAACAGTAAGTTCTCCGTATATGGACACTGGATCTCGGAACAGATTCTCCAGACCGACATTCCGGCGCGCTGGAGCGGCGACAACCTGCCCACGGTGGGCGACACCTTCGCTAATCCCTCCTATAGCGCGGTGGTTCATGCCGTACACACCATTCGGCCGAATTTGTTGAATGAAATGGCATTCAACTACGATGGCAATCGTATCAACATCCTTCCCATCGGCATCTTTCAGCTTTCGCAGGCATCGGGATTTGCACAACACAGGTATTTCCCCACGCCTACGAACATTCTTCCCATCATCGCTCTGAGCGGTAAGAGTGGAACGCAGTTCAACGCCAACTGGAGTCCTTGGATCAACTCCGCCAATGATTATCAAGTTCGGGATGACCTCTCCTGGACTAAGGGAGCTCACCAGTTCAAGATGGGCGGCAGCTGGGCGAATTTCCGCAAACTGCAACCCCTGCAGGTCAGCACCCAGGGAAATTTCTCCTTCGGCGGAGCTTTCACTGGTTATGACTTTGCTGACTTCCTGCTCGGCATGGCCAGTGGCTACAATGAAGCCGCTCTCAAAGACAGCCGGCACTGGAATAGCGTTTCCTGGGCCGCCTACTTCCAGGATGACTGGCGCGCAACCAAGCGATTGACCTTGAATCTAGGCCTACGCTGGGACGGGATTCCGCACACCGCGGAGGTCAACGGCCAGATGTCAAACTTCTACCCCAATCTATATAACCCGGCCAACGCTGCGGTCTTTGCCAATGCCAACGGCACGCAGATTTGTTCCGGAGCAAATGTTCCTCTGGGCTCTGGTTGCACAGCGGCCAGTCCGGGATTGGCGCCTAGCCCGAACCCGGTCCTCGCTGGACTCTTGTTCTACGCCAATGGCTTGGGAGTTCCAGGGAAAACCCCAGGGGTAACCAATGGCTTGGTCAACAACTACTGGAATAACTGGGGACCGCGCGTGGGCTTTGCCTATGATCTCACCGGTCGCGGCAAAACCATCGTTCGCGCCGGATTCGGCACCTTCTTCGAGCGGGTTCAGGGCAACGACATGTACCAGGCGGGGGGCAATAATCTGTTCGGCGGCCAACCCTCGGTAACCAATGTCTCGCTCTCCGATCCGCACGTCGGAGTCGATCAGAATAATGTCAACATCAGCGCGGCCATTCTCCCCGTGACCGTAAACGGCATCACGGAGCTGAATAAAACCGCCTATAAGAATCCAACCAGCTATCAATTTAGCGGCGGCGTACAACAGCAACTCGGTACCCGCACAGTTCTCGCGGTTTCCTATGTCGGCAATCAAGGGCGGTACGAAAGCTATCGCCAGGAAATCAATCTGCCGGCTCTCAGTGTCGTACCCACTCTGTTTGACCCCTCGACGGGCAAATACAACGGCAAGGCTAATTTAGTAAAGCCTTTCCGGGGGTACTCGAGCATCAATGTCGAGCAGGACGGGCAGAACTCGCATTACAACTCCCTGCAAGTGTCGCTGGCTTCTCACCTCCGAGACCTGCAGTTCAATGTGGGATACACCCTGTCTCGCGCCATTGATCCGTCCAGCAATATCGGTGGGGATGGCAACGACCTCAACAACGTTACCAACCCCTATGCCGGCTGGCAATTCGACGTGGGCCCATCGGTCATCGATCGTACCCATGTTGCGTACGTAAATTTCATCTATGACCTGCCGGTATTCCGCCGCAGTTCGAATCGCTTCGCGAAGGACGTGTTGGGCGGCTGGCAACTCTCGGGCATCGTCAATATGATGTCAGGACTGCCGGTCAATCTGGGCATTTCTGCCCCCAACCAAATCTGCCAGGCTGTGCCAAACTGCTCGTTACGTCCGAATTCCTCCGGATCCATCCAGTATCCGAAGAGTGCGGCCACATTAACTAGCAAGAACCAGACGATGCAGTGGTTCAATCCTTCCACCTTCTCCATCAACACGCTGGGTTCTAATGGCGTGGCCACTTGGGGCAACTTCGGATTTGATGG
>JAFAPG010000743.1 GCA_019247235.1 Acidobacteriota bacterium | reverse complement strand
TTTTGCCTCTCAATGGTTTCAAGTTACCTGCCGGCGCGGAGGGCTGCCGCGATTGATCCCTGGAAGGCTCTACGCAGCGAATAATAAAGAGAGAAATTGCCTAAGCCGACCCAAAGCGCCTCTGTTTGCTGGTCCATTAAGGCGGGTTCTCGATGACGAGCAGATCTCTAGGCAACTGCAACCGCGGCAATCATCCGTGTAGCATCTGAGGGGCTCATTTAGAATTGAGTTGTCACCATGTTGACGGGCTCTGAAATTCGTCGTAAGTTTCTGGATTTTTTCATTGCCAAGGGACATCTGGAGGTGCATTCGTCCTCTCTGGTTCCGCACAACGATCCCACACTTCTATTCACCAACGCCGGAATGAATCAATTCAAAGATGTGTTTCTGGGACTTGAGAAGCGGGATTATAGGCGGGCCACCAGCTCACAAAAATGCGTAAGGGCGGGCGGCAAACACAATGATCTTGAGAACGTGGGTTTCACCAATCGCCATCATACGTTCTTCGAGATGCTGGGAAACTTTTCCTTTGGCGACTACTTCAAAAAAGATGCGATTAACTATGCCTGGGAGCTGGTTACGTCGCCTGAGTGGTTCGCTATTTCCAAGGACAAGCTGTATGTCACCATCTTCAAGGGTGAGGGAAATGTTCCCCGGGATTCAGACGCCTACGATTTGTGGCTGGCGCAAGGAGTGGATCGAACTCGGGTCTTTGAGTTTGGGCTCGAAGACAACTTTTGGCAGATGGGCGATACCGGACCATGCGGCCCGTGTAGCGAGATTCACTACGATTTGGGCCCCGCAGCTTCCGATCAGCAGCATCGAGACTGCGCATTTGGTTGTCAGTGTGGGCGCTATGTCGAGATTTGGAATTTGGTGTTCATGCAGTTTGATCGGGACGTCTCCGGGAAATTGAATCCCCTTCCCAAGCCCTCGATCGATACTGGGATGGGCCTCGAACGCGTTACGGCAGTTCTTCAAGGGGTGATTTCGAATTATGAAACCGACCTGTTTCGGCCCTTGATTCAGAAGGCAGCAGATCTGACGGGGAGCAGCCACGCCCGAATGGCCATCGATCCGTCTTCGCCAGCCACCGAAGCCGGCCATGGAGCCGCTTCTTTGCGGGTAATCGCCGATCATGCGCGCGCGGCCACATTTCTAATCTCGGATGGAGTGCTGCCGGCGAACGAAGGTCGTGGATATGTGCTGCGCAAAATCGTTCGTCGTGCCATCACGCATGGACGATTGCTCGGCCAGAGCAAGCCTTTTCTCAACCAAATGGTGTTTGCGGTTCGGGACTTAATGCAGGATGCATATCCCGAGCTCAAACAGGCCGCCGACCGGGCGGCAAAAGCGGTGCTGGCTGAGGAGACGAGGTTCGCACGAACTCTTGATTTGGGCCTGAAGCGCTTGGAAGAACTCCTCGAGGAAGCCAAAAATCGTGGCGCCATGCGCATCGACGGTCACAGCGCGTTCAAGTTGTACGATACCTTCGGCTTGCCTTTGGATTTCATGCAAGATGCTGCGCGGGACAGGGCGATTGAATTCGATTCCCTGGGTTTTGAATCCGCCATGTCCGAGCAACGCGAGCGTGCCCGCGCTTCCTGGAAGGGTGCCTCCAAGCAGACGGCGAATCCTGCTTATCAGCAGCTCCCCAAGACAATCTTCGAGGGCTATACCCGTAGCCGTTCCGAAGACTGCCAGGTGTTGGCCATAGTCAAGGACGGGCGTCCGGTTGAGGAACTTCGCACGAGCGAGGAAGCAGATGTCATGGTTGACCACACACCCTTTTATGCCGAGGCCGGGGGACAAGTCGGGGACCGAGGCAATTTCTACAGCCATGAACTAAATGCCGTCATCGGCGAGGTAAAAGGATGTTACTACCCGATTCAAGGCATTCGCGCTCATCGCGTCGTGGCCAAGGGGTTGCTGCATGTAGGCGCAAAACTGGACGCGGTCGTCGACATTGCGGTCCGACAATCCACCATGCGTAATCACACTGCCACGCACCTGCTTCATGCTGGTTTGCGTGAGGTTCTGGGCAAGCATGTGAAACAGGCGGGTTCGCTGGTTGCCGCCAATCACTTGCGCTTTGACTTTTCGCATTTTGCCGCGGTTGAAGAGGAAGAGCTGCAGGACATCGAGGATTTGATCAATCGGGAGGTTCTTCGCAACCAGAAAGTCCAGGTTATCGACGACGTTCCGCTCGATGTGGCTATTAACGAATACAAAGCGATGGCGCTTTTTGGCGAGAAGTACGGGGACCGCGTGCGAGTCATTAAGATTGGGGACTTCTCGGCTGAGTTGTGTGGAGGAACGCATACGCAGGCAACCGGTGAGATCGGGCTGATCAAGATCTTGAAAGAGGGTAGCGTCGCATCTGGAGTACGGCGAGTCGAAGCTGTGACCGGGGAAGGATCACTTGAGCATTTCCGCCGCGACCATGCACTCGAGAATGTAGTGGCGGGTTTGATGGCCCGAGAGGCTGCTTTGCCTCCGGCGGACGCTCTCAAAGCGGAACTGGAACGAAGAGATGCAGAGATCAAGAGATTGGGCCGGGAGAACGACCAGCTACGAATGAAGCAAGCTTCATCTTCGATGGAGTCCCTTAGCCATAAGATTCGAGAGGTTCACGGTGTGAAGGTACTCGCGCACCGCGTCGACAATCTAGAACGTCCGCAGATGCGAAATTTGGTTGACCAGCTTCGCCAGAAGCTCGGCTCCGGTGTCGTCGTACTTGGCTCGGCGGCGAATGGAAGCGTTGCTTTGATTGTCGGCGTCACGAAAGATCTCACCTCGCGGATTCAGGCCGGTAAAGTCGTTGGCCAGGTGGCCGAGCATGTCGGGGGAAAAGGCGGTGGACGCCCCGATTTGGCTGAGGCGGGAGGCAAAGATTCTTCTGCTCTCGATATGGCTCTTAGTGCCGCCTACGACATAGTCTCAGCCCTCATAAAATAGCTTTGAATCCGAGCGGGTCTCCTGATCTACTGATGCCGCGCAATCGATTCCAGCGCTATCTGGCGGACCAGTGCCGCAATCGAGCCGTCTTCGACTATCGCATCCGCACGCCCTCGGGTGGCGAGCCACGACGAATTTAGATCAGGAGCTCGGTCTACTCCTCTCCGCGATCCCTTTTCCCTTGCGGCAATGATTTCAAGAATTCAACAAGGTCGGTTTTCTCTTGATCGGACAAAGCCAAACTGAAGCATGTGTCGTAATGGTTGACTACATCGAGCAGGGTGCTAAAACGCCCGTCGTGGTAGAAGCCGCCTTTTGTATGGGTCCAGAGTCCCTTGAGAGGCGAAGTTCGATAACGCCTATCGGGCGCGCGCTCTGCCTGGAAACCGTCAACACAAACTTCGCTGGGGGTATGCATGTTCCAGCCGGGCTCGCTGTAGAGTGGCGGGACATGGCATCCCGAGCATTTACCGGAACCATTGAATATGGCCTGGCCACGGTTGGCAGCATCCTGGTCGAAGCTGCCTTTCGGAGGTGTGGGAGCAGAGATTCCTAACTGATAAAACTGTAGCGCTGATAGTTGCGGGGTGGTGACGTCAGGAGTATTGGTTACGTGGCCAGAACCAGCTTTTGTGGCAATCGGAAACTGGGCAGCATCGTCGAGGCGAGGATCAAAGAAAGTGCCTCTTCCGTGCATTTCCACGTTGGCGACGAATGCATTCCAATACGTCACTGAACCCCAGCCGGTCCAGGTGTGAAGATTAACGCCGGCGAGTCCAAAAGCAGGGGGGATCAGTACGGCGGAGGTCTTGCCGTCTGGCCGAAAGGCTTTGCCGTCCAAGGCCAGTTCGGCGTCAAAGCGTCCTGGCCCCCAGCTCGCCAGAACCGTACGAACCGTCGCCTGATCAACGCCTAATAGGTTGGCGACTGGCTGGAGGTTGGGCGCCAGCGAGATTATAGTGCCCACATTCAGATCACGGTTTGCCCATCCATCAAGACGGTGCCCGATCCCGGGTGCAAGTGAATTGTCGACAGTAGAGTGACAGAGAGCACATTGAATGCCCATCGATTGGAGGCTTCCATCGGAGTTAAAAAATCCTGTAACGCCGA
>JAFAPG010000671.1 GCA_019247235.1 Acidobacteriota bacterium | reverse complement strand
GAGAATTCGGTATTGTTTTCGTCTTCAGGATAGGTCCAGCTAAGGTTCGAAGTGATAGAAGATTTTGTAAGAGGTCACGTCGCCAGCTTTGATACTGACTCCTACCACGCCCAAACCGAATGTAGTCGCGCGATGTGTCACCTCGGTGGGCGATGTTCCTTCGTAATCAGTCATGTTGATGAACAGTCCTTCGAAGGGTGCCTGTGCGCCATTGTCATAGATTTTTGTACCCGTCAAGAGTGCCTGGTCAAGCTGCACATTTTCCAAGTGGAATCGACGACCTTGGGCGTTATCTTGGGAATCCGAACCGGTGACGACCATACCAGACGCGTCGCGGACGATTACAATCATGTACCCTAAATCAGGAACTTTATATCTTCCAGCATAGTCGGCGAGGCTTGCTCTGACAGCGGCTTCGCTGTGAATCTGCTTATATTTTTCCCGTCGCAAACCGTACACCTCTCGGACTTCATGTTTGGTTTTGTTGAAGGACACCAAAATTTCGCGACTTCGCTCATTGGCATCGTTTCCCTGCACTGCTACAGAGTGATCGGCCACTCGCGATTTGACATTGTTCGGAGAGATCAGTGAGATCGCAAAGATCGCGATGGCGAAGGTTTTCATGTTCCTCCTGGCAGAAAGGGGCAGCTTAGAAAAGCGGGTCTGCTTAAACCCGTTTGTTTGACGAGCTAGGACCCGATTGGTGAGCGGGACGCGTGTGGGATTAACTTTGCCGATGTCCGAGCCAACCACATAATAGGCGCTGCCATGCTCGCAAGTTGCGGGAGAGGTGCAAGCAAAGTATCAAATTAACTGCCGGCGCGGAATTCGGCTGCAGCCCGTTGACCCTGTGATCGAGGACGAACTCCGCCTCGTATCAGGCCGCTGGAACCATAGTCGGGCTCTACGAGACAGCGAAGCGCGCTATCGGCACGAGAGCGAAGTGCAGAAGGTACGAACTGGGGACTGTCTGGCATTTGTCTCTTGAGGAAAACGCCTTCGGTATACCACTGCTTCCCGATCTGGCGCCGAATCTCTCCCTTAAACGCAGCGACGGTAATCTCTCCATGAATTTTGACAACACCCCGGTTGCTTTTCCCCAGCAAGGCCAGGCCACAGGTTTCGAGGCTGCCTCGCAACGTGGTCTCTCGCGGGGTGCCTTCTCCTTCGTAATCGCGTAAGAGGGCGCTAACTCGCCGGCCGTTCTCGTGCAGGATCAATTCGATTCCGGCGGGGCCGCGTACTTTTTGGACGTACTCTACGCTTGCGAACCGTTCTGTTTTGTTATTACCCGCCGTAGAACACTGGTTCCATGCGACGGGTACAACCGCCACTACTCCAACAACGAACACCAGAGTGCGAAAGAAATGCAGATCTGCCATGAACCCAGGTGAGATTCTACTCCAGTGCCGGCTTCCGCTAACGAATTCGCTTGCCGTTCATGGCGTCCAAACGATGCCAGATAAGAGGTACCACTAAACCCGAACTGTAAGTGCGACGTTTGTCGACCTCAACCGAGACGAACTGGTCCGTACCAGACTCGTACACTGATCTCGGTTGCTTGTGGCTTCCCAAAATAGTTCTAGGCTCGGATTTCGTCGTCTCACTGGCCAAGATGAAAATGCACCATTGGTCTGGTGTCACGCTCGCTTAAAAACCTGTTCACATGTTCGGCCTTGTTCGGATTCAGGTACATTCTCCATTGGAGCGGTATTCACAAAGCATTTGGAACTTTGCGCCACTGTCCCGATTGATTTGTGATTGCTGGCCATCCCTCGCGACGCACATGGTAATAGTCGGAGTACTGAGCCAATATTTGCAAGCTGGCGTGCGAGAACTGAGGAAATCACCAAAACTCCGACAACGCTTTCGAAGAAATGCGCTGAAAAAACGGGGCCTGGTGTGGAGGGGTTTCGGGCTACGCTCGTTAAAACATTCGGCGTCTCAACGGGCGGTAAATAGTGGTTGGTATCGGTTCGTGCACCATAGAGGGACCATGATTTTCAATTGATATGGCCAGTCCGGCCGGTCAGCGCGGCATCTCGTCATTGTTGCGAGGTGGCTTTCCACCACGCCGCTTCATGATCTTGTCGAACGCCTTGAAGTCAGCGCGAGCTTTGCGGTCAGCAAAGAAGGCTGCTACTTGCAAGGCAGACAGCCTTTCCGCTACTGCGGTGGCCACAAATTGATTGATGCTCGTGCCGTCTTACCCGTCATCATACGTCAAAAGCTGCTGTGATCGACGGGGTTGGCGAGCGCGGGCATGGGAGCCCGCGCTCGATCGCCTACCACGATTGTTCCTTTATTCGCTGCTGGAAGGCCTCGTTAGCGAGGCGAAACCACCAGCATCTCCAGGCCCGTCGGAGTTACCAGTTTTCCTGCTTCTGACGGTTCTCGTTGATCGGTGAGCAAGGCGAGCTCCTGCACGCCCGACGTTCGGACGACGTCCAGTACCTTTATCACGTTTGCGTACGGCGTACGGGCGTCTGCCTTGACGTAGAGTTTTTTGTCAGTCCGTCTCGCCACCTCACTCTTGAGTTTGTCTGCCAAGTCAGCAAGACTGATCGGGTCTGTTCCCAGATATAACCGACCGTCATGAGTCACTGCGACTACCAACGCGTCTTCCTTGTCGGCACTTAGCACAGCTACTGCATTGCTGGTAGCCGGCAATTGCACGCTGATGCCTCGTTGCATAGGGATGGTTGGATCCTGAGCAACGACAGTAGTCGTAGCTAATGCCAACGCGATCACGCACACTTCCAGTAAGTTCTTCATACGTCTGCTCCTTTCGACCTATTCAGTTGGAATTGTTAAGGGTTTTGCTCCGCCGAGTGACGCCGTTGCGAGGGTTCCACCGAGCCCCATTGTCTCGACTGCTGACGATGGCACGATTACCATCGAACCCCGTTCCTTGATGGCTTCGTACAGCATGTTCATCGCACGAAGATGCAAGGCTGTTGGATTTTCAGTGTAGGCAGCCGCCGCCTGCACAAACTTTTCAGAAATCTCCGTCTCCGCTTGTCCGAGAATGATTCGCGCCTGCCTTTCACGTTCGGCCTGTGCTTGCCGGGACATCGCATCTTCCAAGCCCTGCGGAATCCTGACGTCTCGAACTTCGACCGATAGGACAGTTATTCCCCACGGATTTGTTTTCTCATCAAGAATGCGTTGCAGTTCGCGTCCTAGCGTTTCACGTTCGGTAATCATCTGTGCCAGTTCGTGACGACCAATCGATTCACGCAGCGCTGTCTGCGCGCTCATGTTGATAGCCTCAAGAAAGTTCTCGACCTCGAGAATGGCCTTCTCCGCGTTCCATACCAACCAGAAAACAATGGCATCGACGTTGACTGGGACCGTATCGCGAGTCAGCGTGGATTCCGCAGTCACACTGGCCACGCGTACCCGTTGGTCCACGAAAGGACTGAGGGTCTCAAGAACAGGGACAATGTGGAACAATCCCGGTCCGCGTAGCCCAACATATTTTCCTAAGCGCAAGAGAGCGACCTTTTCCCATTGGCGGACTACTTTGATCGCGAGCAGCAGATATACTCCCAGTAACCCACCGATGATTATCGGTGCAGGTTGACGCATCGCTACGGTGAGCAAGGTACCGACTGCAAGGCAGAGCACAAATGCTGTGATAGCGACGCCGTTGATTTGGCACAGACCGATTTTCGTCATAACGTTTATCTCCTGCGGATTGGCTCCACAATCAACTCGTGCAGTTCCTCGATCAAATCCTTGACTGTATAACCAATTGCTCCTGCTCGAGCTACGGAGTCAGCGACGATTTGCGCCAACTGCCGCGAGCGCTCCTCATCCGAACCTCGTAATTTTTGGGCACTGATGAACGTCCCTGTTCCCTGGTGCGTTTCTAAGACACCACCAAGTTCAAGTTCGCGGTATGCCCGAGCAACAGTATTGGGATTAATTGAAAGATCGACCGCAAGTTGACGAACTGTAGGCAATTGATCGCCAACGCTCAGCGATCCAGAAGCGATACCGCCC
>JAFAPG010000118.1 GCA_019247235.1 Acidobacteriota bacterium | reverse complement strand
CAAATCTGCCGAGGGCTATCGTCACGCAGCGACACGGCCTGGGGCGTGGGATCCGAGCGCACGACTGGCCGACCAGGATCTGGATCATGTACGCGCCGAAGTACTTTACCCTGGGCTAGGTCTATTCATCTCGTCTGCCCCCGATCCTGCCTACGTTCGCGCTTGTTATCGAGCCTACAACGAGTGGTTGAGTGAGTTCTGCAGGACTGCTGCTGCTCGCCTTCTGGGCGCCGCGTTATTGCCGATGCGCGGACCGCTCGAGTGGGCGCTGGAGGAAGCCGAGCTGGCTGCGAAGCGGGGGCTGCGCTCGGTGATGATTCCCACCGAAGTTGCCAACCGGTCGTATAGCGAACCAGAGTATGCGCGTTTGTGGACGGCGATGGAGGAATTTGGCTTGGTTGTGGCGCTTCACGTGGGGACCGATGAGCCCTTCATGAAGAAAGCAGGGCGCATGGGTGTGGGTAGAGCGTTTGTCGATACCAAGATATGCGCCATGCAACGTGCGATGGCGGATTTAATCTGGGGCGCGGTCCCTCAACGCTACCCCAAGCTGCGCTTTGTACTGGTGGAGGGAGGCATCGGATGGGTGGCCTCGGTACTAAGGTCGATGGACCATTGGTGGGCCGATCATCGTCACTGGATGGAACCCAGAGTCGATGAGGCGCCGAGTTTTTACTTTAAGCGTCAGTTTTGGGCAACGTTCGAAGATGATCGGGCTGGAGTGCTGACGCGGGAGCTGATCGGTGTGGAGCGGCTGATGTGGGGTTCGGATTATCCACACACCGAGGGCACGTTCCCGCACTCGCGGGAGCAGATTGCCAAAGACTTTGCTGGCATCCCGCAGGCGGAGGTTGCTCAAATGGTTATGGGCAATGCCGCTCGCCTCTATGGCTTGGCCGCATAAGTTTCCACACCCGGACGGCTCGTTGACCCGGGCTACCATTGCCGCACGAGCCGTTAGACCCGTTGCATCTAGAGCTAGCTGCCAAGGCTTGACAATCGTCACACGGTGGATTGGCGCCGTGATCGCTGAGTCGATGTACGCGAGAGGCGAATAGAGTGCAGGTTCGCGCTCATCCTGTGTTTGGACCGGAAATCCGCTTCGGGAATTTCTGGGTGGCGCTGTGACATCCCGCGAGCTAGCCCATCTATATACTGCATAACCAGCGGTTTATGCCGTGCAAGATTCTTCGAGCCATCAGTTGAGAGGCCAGAAAATACACCGAGCACAGTTGCCAACTTCGCAACCATGATTATCTGATCTTCGAAAGCTTCCTTCTAAATTTTCCAAACCAGAGGTCGCGTTCGATGGCTGACTCACAGTGGAAGCCCCTTTCGTATCTGGTAATGGTCGCGGCGATTGTCTCGGCAATGACGGCGGGATGTTCAAGTTCGAAACCTCGCGTTACGGAGACCACGGTTACGCAGACCAACCCGGAGACCGGAACAACCGTTACGAAAACCACCGGAGTTGAGGAAAAAGGTAAGAACGAGACGACCACGTGGACAAGCACGACTGTTAAAAAGTAATCACCAATGTGAATTCCCGGAGTCACTCAGGATTTGGTGGCATTTCGATTGGCGGAGATCTGGCATGGAGAAGCTCGTTACTCTCGCTCTCTTCCGTCGTGCTGCGGCAACCGATTGATTGCGACCGCAACGGCGGCAGCTGCTTACCTACGGCGACAGCTCGATATTTCCAGCGAGTGAGGCCTAGCATGGCGCCCAACACCAAACGTCTACAGGCGTTTTCCGATAGCAGCCTTACACATCTTCTACACGGCGTGGGTTCCTGGACTGAGAACGGGCGGGACTTGCCGCCAATCGATGAAGGAGTTTGACACCTGGGGTTGGATCTGCTGGGCAGGAGGAAGTGGCCCGCGTCGAGCGATCCAAGGAGGCAGCTTAGCCTAGTCCCAGCGGCTGGGGAGGTGGTCTCAACAAACCCTCCAGCGGCTGTTTTCACCTCGACTAAGCTTGACGAAACCCTACATCATGTGGGTATTGAGTCGTTATTGTCAGAAGCGTGACGAGCAATATGTGCGTTGGCCTCCGCCAAGTTGCTTGGTCGTGTGAAAGTCACTGACGACCACGGTGATGGCATGCATTCACACTATCTGCGCAAGTTGAGTTGAATATCGTGCGTACTGCCGATTCAGAACACAAAGAGACCCCGATCTTTACGCTCAAGGCCGCTGCGGAATACCTGCGGGTGCATCCGTCAACTATTTATCGGCTGCTTAAAACGAAGCAATTGCCGGCATTTAAGCTCGGACGCGACTGGCGCTTCAATCGAGAATCCATCGACCGTTGGCGAGCCGAAGCCGAGCGGTCAATGCGTCGGTCTGTGTAAGGCACGTTACGCGGCATAAACACAGGAGACCTGGCAACATGGTAGCGTAACAAAATCCGGCAGCGAGGGCCTTATCTCGTCGCGCGCAGCGATAAAAGCGACGTGAGGGACATTTTACCCCATCCGGTCAGCAGCCGGCGGTAAAGAGGCGCCGGTAGGGGTGCGGGGGCTTCTTACAGCGACTGGCACAGTTAAGTAAAGCGGTACTCCAGGTCCTCCGCGCTATCTCCTCCAATCTGGCCGAGTCGAATCAGGAACCGAGAGCGTAACGTAACAAAATGTGATCCCTCAAAATAGACGGCGCGCCGCTTCACACCCAGCCATAATTCTACCGGCCGGGCAGAACCCCGGTCGCCGGCGGCCAGCTACGAAGCAGATTCGGTTATCGACGGGTTTGCGGCAAGGCGCCGACTGCGGACGGCTACATTTTTCCGCAAGCCGCTCGCTCACCGCTAGCCTGATCCCACAACTTACGACTATGACCCTCTCCGTCAGATCTTCCCCGGGTGAGCGGGCAACGTCCGCTTAAGGACTCGGAGGAATGTCTCGAATAAGCATAAGAATAGTCAGGAATTCCTTGGCAGACACCACAGTTCCCAATAGGCTCA
>JAFAPG010000579.1 GCA_019247235.1 Acidobacteriota bacterium | reverse complement strand
CCGCTCCGATCTCGCGATCATAGAGTGAAGCCAGCTGATGGCGACGCTCGAGCGTCGCCTCGATCCGATTGAGCTGCGAAATTCCCAGCGCGCAATTCAGGTCGGCCAGCCGATAGCTGAACCCTAACTCCGCCTGATCATACCAATCGCGTGCAGGATCCCGGCCCTGATTGCGCAGGCGGGCGGCACGGAGGGCAAGTTTCTCGTCCGAGGTGACCAGCACTCCGCCCTCGCCGGTAGTGATCTGTTTGTTGGGATAAAAAGCGTACAAACCCATGTGGCCGAAAGTACCAACCTTGCGACTAGCCACGACGGCACCAAGAGCCTGGCAGGCATCCTCAATGAGAGGGATACCCCGCGCATCAGCAATCTTCCTGAGACGCGCAGAATGGACGGGGAAACCGAAGGTGTGAACCGCCAGAATAAGACGAGTCTCGCTCGTCAGGGCCGCGGCAAAGATATCGGGATTGGCGTTATAAGTCGCAGGATCGATATCCACGAATCGTGGTCTGAGGCCTTGGGCTAAGACGACATTTAACAGAGCGGAGAAGGTAAAGGCGGGCATCAGGACTTCAGCGCCGTGCTCAAGATCGAGCATGCGAACCGCTAGCTCGAGCGCCGAAGTACCAGAGTTCACGGCGATGGCATACGGGCTTCCCGTGTACTCGCAGATCGAGTGTTCAAATTGGGCCAGCCTGGGGCCCATGGTTAGGCGCGAGCTTCGCAGCACCTCGAGCACGCGTTCTTCATCGGCATTTGTGATCTCCGGTTTTGCCAGTGGAATGCGCAGGTTCATAGCAGACGAGGATTCTTGAATAGGAGTTTCTGGCGTCCTGGAGCATGGACCAGTTTGTCGGCAATAATTTCTGCAGCGTTTCCCTCTCCGTAGGGACTGCTCAACCGGCGAATAGAAGCGCGGAACTCGGGGGTAAAAGCCCGGCGAATGGCATCTTGAATAGCGCGAGATTGCGCCGGCACATCGATGACATTCGCTGCGTGCTCGCGCCCACGCTGTCTGATACCGACGTTTACGACAGGTAACGTAAGCGAAGTTGATTCAATGATTCCACTACTCGAATTTCCCACCAACACCCCAACCTGGGCAAGCAGGCTCAGGTAAGTTTTATGGTCGAGGTTTACCAGCACTCGCGAGCCCGGTTGGCGCCTCGAAAACTTTACTGCTTGTTCGATAAGTCGGCGGCTGCCCGTATCGGCGTTGGGATAGATAAAAACCACAGGCTGGCGAAAATGGCCAAGGGCGCTGATTAGCGCCGCTGCTTCTCCGAGAGGTTCATCGAGCAACGTCACCGGATGGTAGAGACACACGATGGTCTCGCGACTCGGCCTAAATCCTAGTCTTTTGCCCAATTGGGCGCCGCTGTAGAGACGCTCCCGACGGAGATAGTCAAGACACAGGCTCCCACTAAAGTTAATCCTCCAGCTTTCTTCCCCTAGCTTGCGAATTCGTTCGACCGCTTGTAAGGTGCATGCAAAGTGTAGGTGGCTCATTTTGGTGAGCGCGTTGCGCACCACATCGTCGATTGCCCCCAAGGTAATTTCCCCGCCTTCGATGTGAGCGATTGGGATGCGCAGAGCGAGTGCCGCCACCGCGGGGGCTAGCATCTCATAACGATCCGCGATTACGACCAGCATATCGGGCCGCAGGCGATCGAGCGCGTCGGCAATGCCCAAGGTGGCAATGCCGATGGTTTTGGCCATGCCGAGGTCGCTGTCAGAATCAAGCAAGCATTCAATGGTTGTGAGCGAGGGAGCGACAACACCGGTGAGGGTTTTGCCGAATCGAGGAGAAAGATGGGGCCCTATGGCGAGGACGTGCAACTCGAACGCCCGCCGAGCGATTAGTTCCAGAATCAGCCAGCGTAGGTGTGCATAATCGGAACGGGAGGAAGTGACGAGAGCGATTTTCTTCTTCACGGGAACCGAGCGGAACCGAAATTCTACTGGTTTATGGGCAGCTTACGGCAGAGAAGCAGCAAGAAAACAATGGGGGCGGTGCGAGGCCCGCCCCACTAGATTCCACACCGCCCAGAGATCACTGGCCGCCGGTGGGGGCTGCCGATGAGGCATGATGCGAGTGTGCCGAGCTCGAGCTAATGCTCTTGGCTTGTTTTAGATGGTCTTCAATGGTGCTCGCTGTTTGCGAGGCGAAGTTCTTCACATCCGGGTCTTTACCCACTCGTGCTTCCCGGTGGAACTCGCTCACATCCTTGGTGTGGTCACTGACCATATCTTGTATGTAGGCGCGATCGAATTGCTCACCCGACAGCTTTTCTAAGCGGGCCTTGATGGCCTGGTCTTTTGCGTCCGGCTTGTCGGGGAGTCGAACCCCTTTTTCGCTGGCGATCTGTTTGAGCTGATCATTGGCCTTCGAGTGGTCGTCGACCATGCGTTGACCGAATTGTTTCACCTCGGGTGAGGATGCTTTCTCGGTTGCAAGCTGGCCTAGCTCGACCTCGGCCAAGCCGCCTTCGGCCGCCTTTTTCATGAAGATGCGATCGGTGGCAGTTAAACCCGACCCAGTGGCGGCTTTGTTGGTCGTATTCCGATCCGCGCTGGGCGAGCTTTGCGCGGCGAGCGCGAGTGAGCAAACGCCGGTAGCTACTAAGGCCAGCACCGCTTTGCCCATGGTAAATTTGCGATCCATACGTGCCTCCTCCTTTATCTTGCTGAGAACTTATTTCGATGCGTCAGCCGAGAGGAGGTTGGGAACCCGCCCCGACAATCGCGCTCTCCTCGCGGACACCTATGTCCGCTACAGCGCTTTCCGGCACTCGTTCAGGTCTTTATTCGAAGCCTTGTTCACGATTCCCGGTTGCAGTCCCCTGGTACCCAGGTGGCTCTCACCATAGTCGAAAAACTCGCTCCGGCACTGGTCCTGAGAAGCGCGACGCCCGGTGGCTTTCGCAGTTGTTGCCTCTATTTCCGAGCCGCCGAGAAGGCACGAGATCACTGGGGTTCTTGGGAGTTGCTTCGGGAGCGGAGATTAACGCGAGATTCACAGAGTCGTCACTTCTTCCTGCCCGAACTTGATAAACTGAAAAGACCGCACGACTCACTGCGACGTTGTCACGCGCAGGATGATCCAAGGTAGGGAGAGGGCAACATGGCGGTAAGTGACCAGGCAGTTCTGACCAGCCAACAGCTGGAAACCTTATCCATCAACACCATACGCACCTTGTCGATGGATGCTGTGCAGAAGGCCAACTCCGGACACCCCGGTGCCCCCATGGCATTCGCCCCGGTTGCTTATTGCCTGTGGCAGCAGTTTTTACGCTATGATCCCGCGAATCCCATCTGGCCCAATCGCGACCGCTTTGTGCTCTCAAATGGCCATGCTTCGATGTTGTTGTACTCCATGTTGTACCTGACAGGAGTGAAATCGGTCGACTCGAGCTACCAAGTGCTCAACCATCCCGCCGTTTCGCTCGACGACCTCAAGAGCTTCCGTCAGCTGGACAGCAAGACGCCCGGACACCCCGAATATCGCTTGACCACTGGAGTGGAGACGACCACCGGCCCGCTCGGCCAAGGTGTTGGCAGTAGTGTAGGCATGGCGATTGCCTCGAAGTGGCTGGCCGCGCGTTACAACCGTTCCGCCTTCGAGCTCTTTAACTACAACATCTATGTCTTTTGCAGCGATGGCGACATGATGGAAGGCATAGGCAGCGAGGCTGCCTCCTTGGCCGGGCATCTGAAGCTTCCTAACCTGTGCTGGATCTACGATGCCAATCAGATCACGCTGGATGGGCCCGCCGATTGGTCCTTCAGTGAAGATGTGGGCACGCGATTTCGCGCTTACGGTTGGAACGTCACCCACGTTGGCGACGCCAATGACCTGGACGCGGTAGGCCGCGGGATTCAAGAGTTTTTGGCTACCAAAGACCGCCCTACACTGATCGTCGTTAACAGCCACATCGGTTACGGCGCGCCCCACAAGCAAGATACCAATGCGGCCCACGGTGAGCCCTTAGGGGAAGAGGAAGTGCGTCTGACCAAGAAGTTCTACGGTTGGCCGGAAGAGGCGAAATTCTTGGTTCCCGAGGGCGTGCTCGAACACTTCGAACAAGGTATCGGACGTCGTGGAGGCGAGCTGACCAGCCGTTGGAATCAGCTCTTCAGCAATTATGGCCAGCAATTTCCCGATCTTGCTGACCAGCTCCTTCGCATGGAGCGTCGCGAACTTCCCGATGGCTGGGACCGCGGCCTGCCCAGCTTTCCTCCAGACGCGAAAGGCGTGGCCAGCCGCGAGAGCTCTGGCAAGGTGTTGAATGCTCTCGCGCAAAACATTCCTTGGCTGATTGGCGGCTCGGCTGATTTGGCAACCTCAAACAAGACTACCTTGAAGGGAGAGGATGCTGGGGACTTTCGCGCGGGCAATTACGGCGGCCGCAATTTTCACTTCGGTGTGCGCGAGCATGCGATGGCGGCGGCGCTCAACGGAATGGCGGTTTCTAAGCTTCGCGCCTTCGGCGGCACATTTTTTAACTTTACCGATTACATGCGCCCCGCCATGCGCTTAGCCGCGGTCATGGAAATTCCCACCATCTACGTCCTCACTCATGATTCGATTGGGCTCGGCGAGGATGGTCCCACTCACCAGCCCATTGAGCAGTTGGCCTCCTTGCGTGCCATGCCTCACATGATCGTCATGCGGCCAGGCGATGCCAACGAGGTCATCGAGGCCTGGAAAGCCATCCTGCCGCTCAAGCGCAACCCGGTGTGCTTGGTATTGAGCCGTCAGGCCCTTCCCACCCTGGATCGTTCCAAGTATCAATCGGCGGTCGGGGTCGCACGTGGCGGTTACATTCTTGCTGATGCCCCGGAAGCCAAACCCGAAATCATCTTGATGGCAAGCG
>JAFAPG010000576.1 GCA_019247235.1 Acidobacteriota bacterium | reverse complement strand
CCAAAGGGAATGATCTGATCTTCATTAAAGCCGCGCATCAGTACGCAATTGACCTTTACCGGCCACATGCCGCTATCTCGCGCCGAGCGAATTCCTGCTAGTACTTGATCGAAACCTCCCCGCACTCGCGTGATGCGGGCGAAGCGATCGGGATCGACCGCGTCCATGCTGACCGTTACCCGATTCAGGCCTGCATCTTTCAAGGGTCTGGCCAATTCGAGCAGCAAATGTCCGTTGGTAGTAAGGGCTAAATCGAGCGGGCCGCCATCACTCGTACGAAGCTCTGAGAGTTGCCGTACAAAACCAACCAGCCCGTTGCGCAACAACGGCTCGCCCCCGGTGAGTCGGATCTTCTCAATTCCCAGCGACACCAGCACTCGAGCCATGCGCAGATACTCTGCGAGCGGTAACTCGCCGTAAATCGCGCCTTGAGTCCCGGTTCGACAGTAAACGCATTTGTAATTGCAACGGTCGGTGACCGAGATACGCAGGTCGGTGATTGCGCGGCCGAATTTGTCTCGGAGAGGCAGATGCGAAGTCCTCGACTATTGGATATGCTGGAAAGGAGGACGCAGAAAAAGCCGCGCAGTCATTTCCTTTCCAAGGTGCTCCAGGGCACGGGAGGCGCAAGCGTTTCCACTCACACCCTCGGAGGCCTCCTGGCTCAATGCTGCCTCAGGGCCTCCTCGTCGCTGGCGTCACGGGTATACCCAGACACCAGCGATCGGAAACTACTTCCATTATAGAGCGACTACGGCCATTGGGTCAGCAGGAGAAATCTGCTCACCTTTGGCCAGAGGAGGGGGCCGGAACCGGGCCGAGCGTCTGCTCAATGGCTTTTTCAGCCAAAGGAGCCATAATGGCAAAGCCCGCTTTGTTGGGGTGCAACCCATCCTCGGCTAGCTCCCGTTTCAGCAGGCCTCGTTCGTCAACCATGGCGCCATAGTAGTCGAGATAAATGGCGTCGTTCGTGGCGCTAAAATCCTTTAACCAGCGATTCAAAGCCAGGATTCGATCTCCAGGGCGAGAGGCAAAGAACTCCTGCGACTGCGGAGTGTAATTGTTGACGGGAAGAATCGAGGAAAAGACGACGGCAATACCGTGCGCTCGAGCCAACTCAAAGATCGAGCTAAGGTTTGCTTCAATATCTGGATTTGCAATCGGGCCGGTATTGCCGGCAATGTCATTGGTGCCCGCCAAAATGACTGTGGTCTTGGGCTGCAGATTAATGACATCTTGGCGAAAGCGCACCAACATCTGCGAGGTGGTCTGACCGCCAATGCCCCGATTAATGTAATTTTTGCCAGGAAACGACTCTTCAAGCTTCCACTGATCGGTAATTGAGTCGCCAAAAAAAACAACTCGGTTCTCTGCCGAGGTGGGCGCTTTTAGAGCGGCATTCGCCTCGCCATAGCGCGCCAGTTGCCCATAGTCATTGAGATAAATGGCGACGCGCGAGGCTCGATAGCGATCGAGACCAGGAAAGCCGGTTGAGGGCACAACCGGTTGCTGCGCCCAAAGCGCACCAGAGACTAGCAAAAATGCCCAGAGTTTATGCGTTGGAATCATCGTTTCTCGCCGCCTGTTCCTTTAGATTTTGCGCGCTCCAGACCATCCGCACGCGAGTTAAGAACCCATTTCCGCCCTATTCACATGCCGTCGTAATTCGGTCCACCGCCGCCTTCAGGAGGGACCCAAGTGATGATCTGATACGGATCCTGAATATCGCAGGTTTTGCAGTGTACACAATTCGATGGATTCAAGCTGATCCTTTTACCGTTGGGCGCGGATGGTTCTTCCACCAGTTCATATACATTGGCTGGACAAAAATGTTGGCAAGGACTACCAAACTCCACCACGCAGCGAGATTCGCAGGTATTGGTATCCTGGATAATCAGATGCGCAGGCTGGTCTTCCTCGTGTTTGGTGCCTGAATGATAGAGATCGGTCAGCTTATCAAAAGCCAGGCGTCCGTCGCCTTTTGCGGGACCAATCAGGTGCCGTTCAGCACCTCCATCCCCAGGCAGTTGGTCGAGTTTCTTCATCTTCATATACCCGGGCTTTGCTCGATAACGCTGGCGAACACCACGACCACCGGTCAGTTGTTGAATGCCGGTGTGAAATATTCCGCGCCATAACCCGTGCTCAAAAGCTTGGTGGAAATTACGCACCTTCCATAACTCCTTTTTGATCCAGCTACTTTGGACGCGGCCTTCGAAACCGCCGAGGGTGGCAATAGAAAAATCCTCCTTGACCAAGGCCTCGAATGCGGTTTCGGCGGCTAATTTTCCGCTCTCAATTGCAAGATGAATTCCCTTTAGACGTTGAGAGTTCAGCATACCCGCGGCATCCCCGACAATCATCCACCCGCTGCCGGCAAGCGGCGGGATGGACCACCAGCCACCATAGGGCAGCGACTTGGCGCCGTAGCGAATCATTTTCCCGCCCTCGAGTAGTGGACGAATTGAGGGGTGTTGCTTGAACTGTTGCAGCACACGCTGGGGATCGAGCCGCGGATCAGGATAGTCTAGCCCGGTGACGAACCCCAAGGAGACAACATTGTCTTTACCACCATAAAGCCAAGCCCCTCCATACTCACGGGACGTGAGCGGCCAGCCCATGGTGTAGATCACTTCCCCCGGGTGTAGGCGTCCTGCCGGTAACTCCCACAGTTCTTTCACGCCCTGGCCATAGCTCTGGGGGTTTCGATCTTTCATCAAATTGAAGCGCCCAATCAGCTGCTTGGTCAAAGACCCGCGCGATCCTTCGGCCAAGATCACGATCTTAGCGACCAAGTCATACCCCGGCTCGAAGTTTGATTTCGGCTGATTTCGTCGATCGAGCCCCTTATCTTCAGTTCGCACTCCGCTCACTCGATCACCAGCAAACAGCAACTCACTCCCGGCGAATCCAGAAAAAACCGTAATTCCGGCTGCCTCTACCTTCGTTCCTAACCATTTAACAAAGCGATTGAGCGAAATGACATAGTTTCCGTGATCTCGCAATGGCGGGGGTGTAAGAAGAAATTTGAAACGATGCTTTTCGGTCAGGAAGTAGACAGCTTCTTTTGAGACTTGTGCGTCTAGCGGCGCTTCCTGTTCAAAACCTGGAACGAGATCGCGCATAGATCGCGGATCGAGAAGAGCTCCGGACAGACAGTGCTGCCCTACCTCCCGGGCCTTCTCGAGAACATAGATATTCTCCTTATTGATCGAAGAGTGGGGATTAGCCGCATTGTGCCGGTCGATGAGCTGTGCTAGCCGTAACGCACAGCCCATTCCTGCCGGTCCACCACCTACAATGACCACGTCGGCCGTCATTTGCGGCCGCTCAATGTTGTCCGGTGGTTTACGAAAGACCAGCATGAAGGTTCTTTAAGCGTTTTGGCATGGGCCTCACGAAAATTGCCATCAGCTTGCCTTCGACTGCATGGCCCGGTTCGACGCCTGACAACAACCGCTATTATCCCGCCTTGGCTTTCTTGATCGCTTCAATCAAGGCAGGAACGACGTCAAACAGATCTCCTACGACAGCGACATCGGCGATTTCGAAGATCGGCGCTTCTCGATCCTTATTGATGGCAATCACCGAGCGCGATCCTTTCATGCCCACGATATGCTGAATCGCACCACTGATTCCCAATGCCACGTACACTTTGGGCGCCACCGTCTGTCCGGAAGAGCCGATTTGTCGATCCATCGGTAACCAGCCGGAATCGCAGATCGGCCGCGATGCCGCGATCTCTCCCCCCAAAGCGTCGGCCAGTTGTTTGGCCAGTTCGATATTTTTTTGTTCCTTGATTCCCCTGCCCACCGAGACGATGATCTCCGCCTGGGTCAAGTCCACAGCCTGCTTTGCTTCTTTAAATACCTGTTCGGGCTTAGTACGAATGGCATCTCCCGCCAAATCGAGATCGATGGTCTCAACCGAAGCCGAGCTTTGGGCGCTCTCCACCTGATCTCCACGAAACGCCCCACTCTGGAAAGTGACAAACCAGGGCGGGGGGCAGCTGAAGCTTACGTCGGCGGCGAATTTGCCCTGAAACATTTGCCGAGTAAACAGCAGCCGCTCACCATCTTTTCTGAATCCGATACAGTCGCTGATGACGGTCCTCTCCATGGCCATCGCCAGCTTGGGAATGAAATCCCGTACTTGATAGGTATGGGGCATGAGTACAAGGGAATACAAGTTATGACTAATGAATTGCTTTAAGGCATTCGCGAAAGCGTCGGGAGTATATCGATTCAGGATCGGCGACTCCAAATCGTACACTTTATTCACGCTTTTAGAGGCGATCTCGCGGGCAATTAAGCCGACGCCCGCGCCCAGAATCGCGGCATCCAGTTTCCACCCGGTTGCCGCCGTCAGGTCTTGCCCTGCTCTCAGGGTTTCCCAAGAAACCCGGTTGAGCTTGCCGTCCCGCTGCTCGGCAACCACTAAAATGGCCTCAGGCATAGTCTGGATGAAAAATGCGGGCTAATGGGTCAAACTGCCTCGTTTATACCGTCCGATAGCAAGCAGCGAACACCCAATGAGGGCCTGCACTACCGTCCAATAAAGGTACAAATATGAGCCCCCCTTGACGCCGCTATAGAGAAAAGACAAAAAGATAAGATCAGTCCACAGCAACAACTTGCCGACGGTCATGAGTACCGTACCCTGAGTTTCGTCTCCCCCAAGCTGTACTTCCTCTTCGCGAATCATCTGCTTACTAGACATATGGTCTCCTGCTGCCTAAAGCACTCGAATCTCATTGCGCAGCTTCTCGACGACCGTCCTTGCCACCTCAGCGGCCGCACCCTCTAGGTAATCGGTTCTTTTCATCTTTTGCGGCACATAGAGGCGCTCCACTTTCTGCAGGTTTCCTGCCAGGGCAGGTTGCACTTCGGCCAGACTGACCTTCCGCAAAGGCTTATTCTTGGCCTGTTTGATTCCTACTAAAGTGGCGTAACGCAGTTTGTTGATGCCGGACTGAATGGTTAAAACTGCGGGCAAGGGCATCTCGACAAACTGAAAAAAACCAGCCTCTAGCTCCCGTTTTACCTTAATGCCTTCGGGGATCTTCTCGATTTGCATGATGATGGTCGCATGCGGCCAGCCGAGCAGCTCCCCTAAAATGACACCGGTCTGCGCAAATCCGTAATCATCCGATTGTAGACCGGTGAACACTAGGTCAAAAGATTCGTCCTTGATCA